>NZ_AYXN01000041.1:0-229049 GCF_000511655.1 Psychrobacter sp. TB15 | reverse complement strand
TGAGCTATGCTGAAGAAACCGTAGAGGTAAACTTGGTAAACTAAGCGTATTAATCGGAGTTTACCATGACCAAGAAAGTAAGAACCTACAGTGACGAATTTAAAGCTGAAGCCGTCAAGAAGATAGCGGATAACAACGGCAATATTTCAGCGACCGCAAAGCAACTTGGCATCGCCATGCAAACGCTATCCAACTGGCAGAACAAAGCTAATCAAGGCAAGCTTGTAGGAACAAAGCAGTATGACCCTGAACTTATGAGTGCGCTTGAAGAGGTAAAACGCCTAAAGCGACAGCTTAAAGTTGCCGAAGAGGAGCGCGAGATCTTAAAAAAGGCGACGGCGTACTTCGCGAGAAACAGTTAGTCAGGTACGCCTTTATCAAAGACAACCAGTTCCTCTTTCGCATCACCACTATGTGCCGTGTGTTAAGGGTTAAGCCATCAAGCTATTACGACTGGCTAAGTCGTGATCTCAGCGACCAACAGATACATCGCAACCAGTCTGAATTACTGGTTAAAGCGGCTCACAATGAAACGAAAGAACGTTATGGCGCAGATCGACTGCATGCTCATCTAAGCGAGCAAGGCCATAACATTAGCCTGTATATGGTAAGAAGCATCAAAGAGCAACACGGCATTAAATGTCGTAGTCATAAGCGCTTTAAAGTCACCACCGACTCCAATCACAACAAGCTGGTCTATCCAAACGTGCTCGATCAGAAGTTTGACACCAGTCGCCCTAACCAAGCATGGGTAAGCGATATTACCTATATCTGGACACATGAGGGCTGGTTGTATTTAGCGGGAGTCAAAGACTTATATACCAAAGAGCTGGTCGGCTATGCGATCAACAAACGCATGACCGCAGATTTGGTCTGTCGCGCATTGAACATGGCCATCAGGAATAAACGTCCAAACAAAGGGCTAATCGTTCATTCAGACAGAGGCAGTCAGTATTGCAGTCACGCCTACCACAAGACCATTAAGCAGCATCAATTTATAGGCTCAATGAGCGGCAAAGGCAACTGTTTCGATAACGCTCCGATAGAAAGCTTCTGGGGCACATTAAAGAATGAGCTGGTATATCATCAAGACTATAAAACAAGGTTCACAGCCATCAATGATATTATCAGTTATATCGAGCTGTACTACAATCAGACGAGGATTCAAAAGGGTTTGGGCTATCAATCGCCAAGACAGGTGTGGTTTGATTATTATCGTCAGGCTGCGTAATTAAAATCTCCCAAGTTTATGTGTACGGATTTGACGGCAGGGGTCAGATCATGGCGTGGGAATTTAAAAATTTAGAAAAAAACAATGAGGTGATGAATCTCAAACCTGAATTTGTCATGGTTGTGAGTCATGCCAGACTCAAAGTCAAGGCTGCTTTAGACGGGTTGGGTATTACTTGGTTACCCAAAGCAATGGTTGAATCAGAGTTGATCAATGGTGAGCTTGTGACAATACTAGAGGACTGGGATATAAGTTATTCAGGTTACTATATGTATTATCCTGCTCGACGAGAGTCTTCGCTACTGTTTAGACTTTTAATCGACGCATTACGTTGATATCAAATTAATATAGGGCAAACGGATGCTTATATTAAAGTACCTTGCCTTTTAATATAAGACTTACTTACCAGGTTCATGAACTATGTTTCAAGATTCATGTGAAAATAGGTTCAAAAACAATATAAAACCATTAGTTCATGAACTTACTTTTTTTATATTTAAAAAAATATATTTAAGTTATTGATTTAAGTACATATTTTTTATATTACTATTAGTGAACTGAACTCTAGGTAAACATAAGTTAAATAAACTGTATTAGAGCGCGGCTCAGTCTAGTATTTAACTTATTATTCTTGAATAGCTCTTAAAGCTCATCAATCTACCATAGTTCCTATCATCACTAAATAATATGACTCTACCCTTGATGAATAAATAATTTGGATAGATTCGTAAAAATAACTTTGTGACGTTTTCACAGCAGCGTCACCGCTCAATTAAATCATGCTACTTTAGTATTTAAGGCAGTGCTTATTTTGCTCTAGGCTTAGTCGATTTTTTAGCCCTCAAGCGATAACATGTTCATAATCAGCTTTATCAGTGTCTCTTTTTGATCGGGATTCGACTCTGCTACTAGCAAGGTTAAAGCCGCAAGCCCGGTATTATTGATGACCATATCGCCTTCATCGTTGAGCAACCTACCATTACGATGCAAAAAATCAACGAACAAAAAAGCGCCGCTGCGCTTATTACCATCGGTAAAAGGATGGTTTTTGACCATAAAATACAATAAGTGCGCCGCTTTGCTTTCAATCGTTGGATACGCAGGTTCGCTAAATACCGTTTGCTGCAAGTTAGCTAGCACACTATCTAAACCGTCACCACGAGGTCTAGCAAATAATTCAGTGGCTTCACCACGAGATATCAGCTGAGCCTTTAGATCATTTAATGCTGTCATGGCCTCGTGAGTGGTTGGCAAGACGCCACCCGCCTGCCCTGCTGGATCGTCTAATAAGCCCTCATCATAGCGCTGTAGCCATAAAAAGGTCTGAGTATAACGGCTGATGATTTCGATCAGTCCGCGCCCTTCATCCGTCTTTAATTCAGGACTTTGGGCGGTTTTTTTAATTAAAGCCAATGCTTGTTGTAATTCACTAGAGTTTTTATCAAACCTTTGTTTGTTTAGCGTGTAACCTTGCACTAAATATTCACGCAGACGCTGAGTGGCCCAAATACGAAACTGAGTGCCTTTTTTCGAGTTAACACGATAACCTACAGAGATAATCGCATCTAGATTATAAAAGCGAATTTTTCGACGTACTTGACGCTTACCTTCTTGTCGAACTACCGAGGATTCCTCGGTAGTTGCTTCTTGGTTAAGCTCGCCTTCGTTATAGATGTTTTTTAGGTGCAGACTGATAGTATCCGTATCTTTTCCAAACAACGCTGCTAATTGAGCTTGTGAAAGCCATAAAGTATCATTCTCTAAACGAATCTCTATTGCAGATTGTCCATCAGCTGCTTGGTAGATCTCTATCTTTGCTTGGTTATTATCTATATTACTGTTATCTATGCGATCGTTGGTTGTCATTGTTATCCCTTTCAAGATAAGGCTCTATGAATTAGGCAGGCTTTAAGCTATTAATATGCATTCTAACCACACAGTATCAGTTTTAAATTGAGTCAGCACTATGACATATAAAAAAAAGACCACAACGCTAAGCTGTAGTCTTTTTTTATATCAACACAAACTATTAAAAATATGATGGCTTAGACGGTATCTGTCGCCCTTGACGACAATCTGCCAACATGCCACGCTCTATAATAAACTCAATGATCTCTGCCACGTCAATGACGTAGATGGTCAAATCTGATAGCTCAGGGCTAAAAGTCGCCGCTAAGTTCATTGAGGCATTATACCACTAATCTATCTAAACGAGCTCTATTAGTAATCACTCTCCCGATACAAGGTAGTTTGTGCTTCCTTGGTAAAGTCTTCATAGCTGACGCTAGCGGACTCCTCATTCTGCAAAACTTGCCCTTCAGCTACCTCTTGTTTGGGTGTTAATGGCGGCTTAGTGACTGACGGACCTTTGTCCTCTTCACTATCAATACTAGCAGTAGCGTTTTGGACAGCAGTAGCGTTCGAGCTCTCACTTTCATCAGCATCACTAGCCAGCTCAGTCTTTTGCTCTGGCAGGATTACTTGGTTATCTTCGTCTGAGCTGCTAGAGGGTGTCACAGTAGCATGGTTATCGGCAACGCTCTGTTTAATAGAGGGTTGATCCTCAGCGGCCGCTATATTTTCGCTAGTCGATGAGCTATTGCTGGTCATTAAACTAAAAATACCGGCAATCACGACCAACAAAATTAAAACGACCCCAGCAGCAATAATTTTTACCTTAACGCCCTTTTTAGTCGTGTCGTTAGGGTGGTTTTGGGTTTGCTGCAATAATAAAGCAGGTGTTTGTAATATTAAAATCTAATAAGCGCTGTCACGGTATACTACCGTCTGTGATGCAGCATTTGTATTTACGAATATAGAGTTTTAAAGGAGTTTTCATGGATTTAAAACAGCTTAAGGCGTTTATTGCCATTGCTGAGTTACGAAGCTTTAGTGCGGCTGCAAAAGTCACCGGAATATCGCAACCAAGTCTTAGCCGATTACTTAAGCAGCTAGAGACAGATATGAATGTCGACTTAATTGATCGCTACCACAGACCGCTGCAGCTAACGACTGCAGGTTTATTTTTCTATGACAAGATAGATGCTTTGTTGACAGAGCTTGATGCCATTACGCATATGACCCAGCGCCTGTCTGCTCCTAGTAAAGGCTTGAATATAGGCTTTGTACCTTCTGTGCTTTATGGCCTATTGCCTGAGGTCATTGCAACCTTTAAGCAGCAAAACGCTGATATTGAGGTTAATCTCAAGGACATTAGCTCTTATCAGCAGATAGAGGCACTGAAGTCTGGTGAGATTGATGTGGGTTTTGGGCGCTTTGCTCATCAAGATCCGTGGATACAGCAAATACTACTGCGCCATGAGCGCTACCTTGTCGCACTGCCAAAAGCGCATCCGCTAGCTGATGTCAAAGAACAGCGCTTACTGGATTTGGCCAATAGTCGCTTGATTCTTTATCATCAAACTCACCTGCCTGGCCTTATTAATACTGACTCTATTGCTGCTGATATGAGTACGAGCGCTCGAGATAAACGTACAAAACAGACCCCCAAACCCGAGGCAGCCTCGGTTACGGATTCAGTTACTGAGCCTTTACTATACTTATTTGCCCAGCACGGAATTACCCCGCTTAGAACCAGTAAAGTGAGTGATCTACAAGTGGCACTTGGCCTTGTCGCTGCAGGAGAAGGTATCACCTTAGTGCCTGCAAGCCTACAAGTGATGCGCACTAAACAGATCAGCTATCAGCGCTTGATCCATGAAAACGTCACCTCCCCTATTTACTTACATACGCTAAAAGACTTTATTCACCCAAAAGTAAATGACCTACTCACTGCTATCTATGAGATCTACGAGCAGCGCGGTATCACTTATCGGCGTCAGCAGTTTGTCTAAGGTAAGCTAATAGTTATTATTCGCAAACCTACTAGGTGTGCTAAAGTCACCAAAAAATTTTCGCACCATTAAGAGCGCTATATTCTCTTCCGCTATTTTTAATAATGATCATTTTAACTTTGTGGGCGAGCTATCACAGGTCAGTGATAGCTCGCCTGATGTAAACTGAGGTATCTATGACCACACAACGAATAAATGACCCGGATATAAATAGCCAAAATGATGGCCACGCGCCTGCAGGTTTTAGTTGGCGCATTTTTGGTCCAGGTATATTGATGGCGACAGCGGCTATCGGCGGCTCGCATCTGATCTCATCGACGCAGGCAGGCGCGCTATATGGCTGGCAGTTGGCGATCATGATTGTCTTAGCTAATGTCTTTAAGTATCCGTTTTTTCGCTTCGGCACTGACTATGTCTACGATACCGGCGAGAGTCTGATAGCAGGCTATGCCAAGCGCTCAAAAGCCTATCTTTGGATCTACTTTATCCTCTCAATCTTATCCGCCATCATTAGTACCGGTGCGGTGTCTTTGATAGCCGCGGTGATTTTAGGATTTATGCTGCCTGCCTCAATTGGGCTCTCAACAATTAGCTTGTCGCTCATTATCGTCGCAGTCTCGTGGTTATTTTTGATTGCTGGTCATTACAAGTTGCTCGATGGCGTGACCAAGTGGATTATGATTGCGCTGACCGCAGCTACAGTCGTTGCCGTACTTATCGCTGCTGGTAAGCCTACGGTAATGACTGCTGACTTCGTTGCCGCTTCGCCTTGGAATCTAGCGACTCTAGGTTTTATCGTCGCGCTTATGGGCTGGATGCCAGCGCCATTAGAGTTTGCCGCTATTACCTCAATGTGGACCTCAGCGAAAAGAAAGACGGAACACACCACCCATCGTCAAGGCCTATTGGACTTCAATGTGGGCTATGCGGTTTCGGCGATTTTGGCTTTATTCTTTTTATCGTTAGGTGTCTTTGTACAATATGGCTCTGGTCAAGAGATTGAGCTGGTTGGCGGCGCTTATATCGGTCAGCTGATCAGTATGTATACCAACACTATTGGTGAGTGGTCGCGTTTATTAGTCGCTTTTGTCGCCTTCATGTGTATGTTTGGCACGACGATTACTTGCGCTGATGGCTATGGCCGTGCCAATGCTGAATGTTGGCGACTGCTTAAAGGTCAAAGCGAGATCAGTAAAAAACAAGTCGCCTTTTGGACCACTTATGCTATCGGCGGCGGCTTGGTGATTATTACCTTTTTTACGGGTCAGCTTGGCGCAATGCTTAAGTTTGCCATGATATCCGCGTTTGTCTCTGCGCCTATCTTTGGTTGGCTGAACTACTCTTTAGTGCGTAAACATCAAAAGCTCTCCGCTGGCATGAATGCTTTATCAATTGCCGGTTTACTGTTCCTTGGCGGCTTTGCGCTCCTATTCTTGGCTAATCTGTTTGGTCTGCTCGGTTAGTCTCTTCTCACTATGAGATAAAGTGCTAATTATTGTTTACGATTCTACGTTACTATCTAAAGCCCTACTACTTAAAGCCCTCTTAGCTTCGCTATGAGGGCTTTTTTGCTGACTATGGAAAGTACTAGCGATAGCTTATCTCGCAGTATAAAAACCACATTGACAGTATCGATATAATTGTAACTAAATGTAACATTGGAGCGTTCGATTAATCCATCTTGCAAAGTAACTTGAATACTATAATGAGGTAATTGGTAATAATATGAATATAATTATTCAAAAAATAAATAGTTTTAATTATTATAAATTATTATTTCATTATAATTTAACTACCTACTGTATTTCTCACTTTGCAATATCAGTGATTGAGTGTACTCTTAAGCAATAAATCATATCGCACACTTATATTTAACCCTTAATATTCAGACTGCTTACGTTAAATCATCTCTTTTATGCAAGGATTCTCACATGAGCTCATCAGCTGGCGCACGCTTTCGTAGTGCAATGCAACAACAAAACGCCAATGACCTGCCTTTACAAATCGCTGGTACTATCAATGCTTACACTGCCATGATGGCCACCCAAGTCGGTCATAAGGCTATTTATCTCTCTGGGGCTGGCGTGGCGAATGCCTCTTTTGGCCTGCCCGATTTGGGCATGACCAGCCTTGACAATGTACTAGAAGACGCGCGCCGTATCACTGATGCTGTTGACACGCCGCTCTTAGTAGACATCGATACCGGTTTTGGCGGGGCCTTTAATATCTCGCAAACCATCAAAAAGATGGAAAAAGCAGGTGTGGCAGCGGTACATATCGAAGATCAAGTCGCGCAAAAGCGCTGCGGTCACCGCCCGAACAAGGAGATTGTCAGCATCTCAGAGATGGTCGATCGTCTAAAGGCCGCTATGGATGCCAAGACCGATCCTGACTTTGTGGTGATGGCGCGTACCGATGCCTTATCAGTCGAAGGTTTGGACGCCGCAGTAGAGCGCGCCGTTGCCTTCGCTGAGGCTGGCGCGGATATGATTTTCGCCGAAGCCTTGACCGATATCGAGATGTATCGTAAGTTTACCGATGTATTAGACATTCCTGTCCTTGCCAATATGACAGAGTTTGGTCAAACCGATCTATATACCACCGAGCAGCTGTACGGTGTCGGTGTCGATATGGTGCTCTATCCTTTATCGGCATTTCGAGCGATGAATAAAGCGGCGCTCAATGTCTATCAGCACCTATTGGACGATGGCACGCAAGAACAGGTTGTCGATACAATGCAGACACGCATGGAGCTATACGACTTTTTGAATTATCATGAGTTTGAGCAAACACTAGATAAATTGTTTGCTGATAATAAGTAATATAGCTGTTGATACTCACCAAACTTTAGGGTCTCTATGTCAGTTGTTATTCATATTAATAAGCAAATCTTATCCAAAGTCTCATTAGGCTGCGCTTTAGCTGCTGCGGTATTTATGACCGGCTGTAATGATACTGCTACCACTGAGACGGTGGAAGGCGTCGATACGGTCAACGATACGGCCGTCGTCGCTAGTGAGGATGTCGATACTAATTCTAGTGCTAGTGCTAGCGCTGATTCAGATGAGCTGGTCATGACGACGATAACGCTAGATACCGTCGATCAGATGTTATTTGTACCGCTACTTACCAATGGTGAGCTGAGCCAAGAGCAAGTCAGCTGTCTTGAAGCTCGAGATAAAGATTTGGGTAAGTCGGAGGTCGATGCCTTTTATAAAAGCAAATTTAGCGATGCTGAGCTTGCGTCATTAAACGAGTTTTATGCTTCAGATGTCGGTCAAAAGCTACTAGACTTCGGTAATGAGCAGCTCCTAATTATGAATGGCCAACAGGTCGCTGAACCTATGCCTGATCCTACTCCTGAAGAGATGGCTGAGATTCAGGCCTTTATGGAGTCGCCACTAGGCGTTAAGTATATGGAAGTCAATAATGCTGAGGGCGCTGGCAGTGCCATGGAAGTAATAAACGCCCCTATTAACGCCGAATTTAAGCGTTGTAACATCGATATAGAGCTATAAGTTTTTAGTGAAGCAAATTCGTTTATTTTATGAGTATAATTTTTTATTTAGTTATCAAGTTCAACCCCCAAAGCCACCAAAAGGAATTTAATCATGGCAGCACAAAACCAATCTGGAAAAGTATTATCAGGCGCAGGTCTACGCGGTCAAGTCGCAGGCAAGACAGCGCTCTCAACCGTTGGTAAGTCAGGTTCTGGCCTGACGTATCGCGGTTATGATGTCTCAGAGCTTGCAGATAAGTGTGTCTTTGAAGAGGTCGCCTATCTACTACTTTATGGCAATTTGCCGACTCAAAGCGAGCTTGATGACTATCAGGCCAAACTCAAAAAACTTCGTGGCCTGCCGCAGCCGCTAAAAGATGTGCTTGAGCGCATTCCAAAGGACGCGCACCCGATGGATGTGCTGCGTACTGGCTGCTCGATGCTCGGTAACCTTGAGATGGAAACCGACTTTGAGCAGCAAAATGATAAAACCGATCGCATGCTGGCGGTGTTCCCATCTATCATTAACTACTGGTACCGTTTCACGCACGACAATGAGCGTATCGAAACGGAAACTGATGACGATACAATCGGCGGTCACTTCCTGCATCTGCTTAAGGGTGAAAAACCAAACGAGCTGCATACTAAGGTGATGAACGTCTCGCTTATTCTTTATGCTGAGCACGAGTTCAACGCGTCCACCTTTACTGCTCGCGTTTGCGCCTCAACTCTATCTGATATTCACTCTTGTATTACCGGCGCGATTGGCTCACTACGTGGTCATCTGCATGGCGGCGCGAATGAAGCAGCGATGGATATGATCGAGGGCTTTAGCTCACCTGATGAAGCCGAGAAAGAGATGATGGCGATGCTCGAGCGTAAAGATAAGATTATGGGCTTTGGTCATGCGATCTACAGCGAGTCTGATCCGCGTAACGTGGTCATCAAAGGCTGGGCTGAGAAACTAGCTGCTGATGTTGGCGATACGGTATTGTATCCCGTATCGGTACGCTGTGAAGAAGTGATGTGGCGCGAGAAAAAACTATTCTGTAATGCTGATTTTTTCCATGCGTCTGCTTATCACTTCATGGGTATCCCAACTAAATTATTCACACCGATCTTTGTGTGCTCGCGCCTAACTGGCTGGGCGTCTCATGTCTTTGAACAGCGCGCGAATAACCGTATTATTCGCCCAAGCGCGGAATATACCGGTGAAGAGCTGCGTCCAGTGCCTGATATCAACGCTCGTTAATCTGTATAGCGTTTATTTTAAAGAATAGGTTTGTAAGGTGGGTTAGCAAAGCGTAACCCACCGATCTGATTAGCGCACCCTACAACTTATTTCAATTCAATTTTTCCTACCCTTTATTTAGCAAAGTTTATGTTAATTGAATCCTGTCACAGGAATAATTTTTGCTAAGTAAATTATTTTTTATACCTACTCTCAACCCATCTCACTTATAAAGGAAAGCCCGCCATGAGCGATGATAGCAAGCAGCCTTTAACGCAAGTTAATCCGCAAACCATGAATAATGAGTATAAAAAACCATTACCAGCTTTGGATGGAAGCAGTACTGACCTGCACTATTTCGATGTCGAGCAAGCAGTTAATGAGATTGAGCCAGGCGCTTATGCCAAACTGCCGTTTAGCTCAAAGGTATTATGCGAAAACCTCGTGCGCCGCTGCCCGCCTGAGGATTTGACCGAAGCACTGTCACAGCATATCTACCGTAAGCAAGAGGTTGATTTCCCATGGTATCCTGCCCGCGTGGTTTGCCACGACATCTTAGGGCAGACTGCGTTTGTTGATCTTGCAGGACTGCGTGATGCTATCGCAGCGGAAGGCGGTGATCCTGCCAAAGTGAACCCCATCGTACCGACACAATTGATCGTCGATCACTCGCTAGCGGTTGAGCACGCAGGCTTTGAAGAAAACGCTTTTGAGAAAAACCGCGCCATCGAAGAGCGCCGTAACGAAGACCGTTTTCACTTTATCAACTGGTGTCAATACGCCTTTGATAACGTCAACGTCGTACCGCCTGGTAACGGCATCATGCACCAAATCAACTTAGAGAAAATGTCGCCAGTGGTACAAGTGGTCGCGGATCAAGACGGCGATGCCATCACATTCCCTGATACCTTGGTCGGTACCGATAGTCACACCCCGATGGTCGATGCGCTTGGCGTTATCTCTATCGGTGTCGGCGGGCTAGAGGCCGAAAGCGTGATGTTGGGCAATCCCTCATACATGCGCTTGCCAGATATCATCGGTGTCGAGCTGACAGGTAAACTACAAGAAGGCATCACTGGTACCGATTTAGTACTGGCGATGACCGAGTTTTTACGCACTGAGGGCGTGGTGTCATCTTATTTAGAGTTCTTTGGTGAAGGTGCACGAAACCTAACGGTTGGTGATCGCGCCTCCATCTCTAATATGACCCCTGAATATGGCGCTACTGCTGCGATGTTCTCTATCGATGAGCAAACCATTGATTATCTGCGTCTCACCGGACGCTCAGAGCAGCAAATTAAAATCGTTGAAGCTTATGCCAAACAAGTTGGCCTCTGGGCTGATGGCCTAAAAGATGCTGAATATGATCGTGTGCTGCATTTTGATTTATCAAAAGTGGTGCGTAATATCGCTGGTCCTTCACGTCCCCATGCGCGTGTGTCAACGACAGACCTTGTCAAGGAAGGCATCGCCCACGGTGAAAATGAAAAACTACCAGAACCAAAAGATGGCCAGATGCCAGATGGCGCAGTCATTATCGCTGCTATTACTAGCTGTACTAACACCTCAAACCCGCGCAACATGGTGGCCGCTGGTATCGTCGCCCGTAACGCCGTGGAAAAAGGCCTTATTCGTAAGCCTTGGGTCAAGTCGTCACTCGCGCCAGGCTCAAAAGCCGTTAAGCTGTATTTAGAAGAAGCCAACCTATTGCCCGAGCTACAAAAACTGGGTTTTGATGTGGTTGCCTTTGCTTGTACCACTTGTAATGGTATGAGCGGTGCGCTCGACCCAGAGATCGAGCAAGAGATCATCGAGCGCGATTTGTTTAGTACCGCCGTATTATCAGGTAACCGTAACTTTGATGGTCGTATCCATCCGTATGCCAAGCAAGCGTTCCTCGCCTCGCCGCCTTTGGTTGTGGCGTATGCTATCGCTGGTAATATCCGTTTTGATATCGAAAAAGACTCACTCGGCAAAGACCAAGATGGCAACGATGTATATCTAAAAGACATCTGGTTTGAGGATAGCGAAGTCGATGCTATCGTGGCTAAAGCTGTCAAACCTGAGCAGTATAATGCCGTCTATATCCCAATGTTTGATGAAGCCAAAGCACAGGCAGGTCGTAATGAAGCATCGGTCATCGATCCTCAGTACGACTGGCGTGAGATGAGCACTTATATCCGCCGTCCGCCTTATTGGGAAGGCAAGATGGCGGCGATGAACCGTCTTAAAGGCTTACGTCCACTAGCGGTACTTGGTGACAACATCACCACCGACCATATGTCACCATCTAATGCGATTATGGGCGACTCTGCGGCTGGCGAGTATCTCGATACTATGGGTCTGCCAGCGGAAGACTATAACTCATACGCCACGCACCGCGGCGATCACTTAACCGCGCAGCGTGCCACTTTTGCCAATCCAAAACTGCTCAATGAGATGGTACGTGACGAAGACGGCAACGTCATTCAAGGGTCACTCGCTCGCGTAGAGCCAGAAGGTCAAGTCATGCGTATGTGGGAGGCGATCGAGACGTATATGAATCGTGACCAACCGCTGATCATCATCGCAGGTGATGGCTATGGTCAAGGCTCAAGCCGTGACTGGGCTGCCAAGGGCGTGCGTCTTGCTGGTGTGGAAGTCGTCGTCGCCGAAGATTTTGAGCGTATTCATCGTCAAAACCTCGTCGGTATGGGCGCTCTTCCTGTACAGTTCAAACAAGGCACCAACCGTGAGACGCTAAATATCGATGGCAGCGAAGTGTTTGATCTCGAAGGTGAAGTATCGGCGGGCGGCGAGATGACACTGGTGATTCATCGCAAAGACGGCACAGTCGATAAAGCGCCCGTTATCTGCCGTTTAGATACCGCTGATGAAGTGAAAATGTATAACTCTGGCGGTATGCTGCAGCGCTTTGCCAAAGAGTTCTTAGCGGGTGAAGTGGCCTAAGCGTTTTGAGCGTTTAAGGTTTAGCTTGTAAGTTATAAATAACCGATGTTGTATAGAGTGTCTATATGGCATCGGTTTTTTTGTAATTATTGATATACTTTTATAAATAGCGTAACATGTACAATAAATAGTACAACTATTGGAGTTTATCATGAGAGTAATTAGTTTTTCAGAAGCGAGAAAGCATTTAAAGTCGGTTTTAGACACCGTTAATGACGATGCCAATGCCACTATAGTGACTCGCCGTGATGCAGATGATGCTGTGGTCATGTCCCTTGATTACTACAACAGCTTGATGGAAACCGTCTATTTATTGAAATCTCCTGCTAATGCAGCTCACTTAGCAAAATCAATTGCGCAGTATCAAGCTGGCAAGACGGCAGTGCGTGATTTAATAGATAATGAAGATGTGGAGGACGCTGATAGTTATTCAAGCGATGAAACCGATGCTGAAGATGCTTAATACTACTGCGAGTAAAAGCTATGAATGAACAGCTAGCATGGACGGATGCCGCTTGGAAAGATTATCTATATTGGCAAACGCAAGATAAAAAAACCCTTAAACGCATCAATAAGTTAATCACAGAGTGTAAACGCAATCCATTTGAGGGCATCGGCAAGCCCGAACCTTTAAAAGAAAATCTATCAGGATTTTGGTCTAGGCGTATCGATGATTCTAACCGTCTAGTATACGCAGTTGATGATAACTATCTGACTATTATTTCTTGTCGCTATCATTATTAACTTTTTAAATCTATCCAAACTTAAAAGGTGTAACCTGACCTATTTCAATCTCTGTTTGAGCGATTAATAATTGACGTATGAACTCATAAGACAAATCAGGGTTATCTTGCATTATCTGATTAATTTTTGCCGAATTATCACTTTGTTCTTTTCCTAAATTCATAACAACCTCTATTTCAATTAGTCTTGATCACTCTATACTACCTAAAACTATAAACAAGTCATAAATATATAAAGGACTCTCAAAAATGACCAAACCAAAATTCGCCCCGCAAATCTCCGTCCCTGCCACCTATATGCGCGGCGGCACTTCAAAAGGCACGTTTTTTAAATTATCCGACTTACCTGAGCGTTGCCAAGTTGCAGGCTCGCCGCGTGATAATTTCTTACTACGTGTTATCGGCAGCCCAGATCCTTATGGCAAGCAAATCGACGGCTTAGGTAATGGTAGCTCTAGTACGTCAAAAACGGTGATTTTGTCTGAAGCAAAACAAGCTGATCATGACGTTAATTATCTATTTGGACAAGTTAATATCGCAAAGCCCATGATTGATTGGGCAGGTAACTGCGGTAACTTAACTGCAGCTGTCGGTGCCTGTGCCATTAATATGGGTCTAGTTGATGCCGACAAAATTGCTAATAGTATCGATGACAATGCTGAAAGCGGGATTTGTGAAGTGCGTATTTGGCAAGAAAATATTGGCAAGACCATCATTGCTCATGTGCCTATATACAAAGACGCAGATGGCAAGGTGCAAGTACAAGAAACCGGCGACTTTGAGCTTGATGGCGTGACCTTCCCTGCCGCTGAGGTCAAAATTGAATTTATCGATCCGGTTGACTCATCCAGTGATATGTTCCCGACCAACAACCTCGTCGATGACTTTGATGTCTCTGGTTGTGGCCTCGATAAGGACAGCGTCAAAGCGACCTTTATCAGCGCCGGCATCCCAACTATCTTTATGAAGGCAGAAGACCTAGGCTTTAGCGGTACAGAATTACAAGGCGATATTAATAGTAATGAAGCACTATTAGCCAAGTTGGAAAAAATACGTGCGCGTGGCGGCGTGGCGATGGGATTGTTTAAAGATGAGAGTGAGGCACAAGCGAGCCAACATATTCCCAAAATTGCGTGGGTCGCTCCTGCGCAAAGTTATACCGCGTCTAGTGGCAAAGAAGTTAAGGCAAATGATATCGATTTAGTGGTACGCGCGATGAGTATGGGGCAGCTGCATCATGCGATGATGGGTACCGCAGCGGTAGCCATTGCGGCAGCGGCCACCACGCAAGGGACATTGGTCAATGAGGCGGCTGGCGGTAGCGAGCTGTCCGAGGTGCGTTTTGGTCATCCATCAGGGACATTGCTCGTCGGTGGAAAAACCGAACTGGTTGATGGGCGCTGGCAAGCCAAAAAAGTGTCGATGAGTCGTTCAGCAAGGCGTATCATCGTTGGTGAGGTTTTTGTGCCAGCGGATGCGTTTTGATAGGCTACAGACTACTGTTAAATAAAGCATAGAGCGACACCTATATGCCAACCTCTCCCCAGTTTCGCCGCGTGATGTTAGACAAAAAGCCGCCAGTCAAAAAGACTGAGCGGCGCGCTTTATTGTGGAATATCCTCAAAAAGCTGGCGGTGTTTGCCGCGCCTTATAAGCTTTTAATCATTGCCACGCTGATCTTGACCGTACTTGGTTCCTTTACCGCGCAGGTCAATGCTTTTGTGTTGCGTTATGCTGTCGATACTTTGACTGAGATTGCCACGCTTGCCGAGCCATGGCAGGCAGGTCTGCGTATGCTTGGCATTATCAGTGCGGTACTACTGACCAAAGAGATACTGTCGATATTTATCTCTTTCGGTCAGCGTTTTTTTGGCGAGAAGATTCGCATCAATCTCTCGCGGGATTTATCACAAAAGATTATCGAGCGTATTTTGACTTATCGCATGGCGTTTTATACCAGTAGTGAAAACGATAGCGGTAAACTACAAACTCGTATTGATTATGGGGTTAGTAGCCTAACAAGTTTGGTGCAAAACTTCTTTATCGATATGCTACCGCTGTTTGCCAGTGCCATTGTCTCGCTTATTATTATGTTCTCGACCAACTTTTGGATTGGTCTGGTTGGGCTGTTTATTATTCCGATTTACTTTTTTATTAGTCAAAAACAAGCAAGACGTCTGCAAGGGTTTCGTCGGCAAATGCGCGGCTTTCGCGAAGCCAAAAGCGGACTGGTTATCTCGCTTATCAACTCAATTAGTGTGGTCAAATCCTTTGTCCGCGAGCCTATTGAAGCGCAAAAGCATCTAAAGATTCAAAAAGAGATGACCGATAATCAGCTGCGTATTCGCAGTATTGGCTTTATCTATGACGCGGTGAAAACCTTTATTGAACAAATCGGCGTGGTGGTCATTATTTTACTGACGTCTTATTTTGTGTTGCAGGGTCAAATGACCATTGGCATGATTTTATTTCACGTTATGCTATTTCAAAACGTCGCCGCCCCTATTCGCCAGCTGCACCGTATCTATGATCAGATTAATAATGCTTTGACTTATGCTGAAGGCTTTTTTGATATCTTAGAAGATGAAAGCCAAGTTGAAAATATAGGTGGCATCAGTAGCAAAGATCTAAAGGGCCATATCGAGTTAAAAAACGTCGACTTTACTTATCCCAACGGTACCCAAGCGCTAAAAGATGTCAGCTTTGAGATTCGCCCTAACCGTATCACCGCGCTTGTTGGGCTTAGCGGCGCGGGCAAGAGCACCATTATCAATCTATTGGTCAAATTTTATGAGCCAGATGCTGGTATGATTTGCTTAGATGGTCATAATTTAAAAGACTGCGATACTCATGACTTACGTCAGAATATCGGTCTGGTATTACAAAGCAATCATATCTTCTCAGGCACTATTAGTGAAAACATCCGTTATGGCAATATGAATGCGACTATGGATGACATTATAGTCGCAGCAAAAAAGGCTTCGATTCATGAGCAAGTGATGCAATTAGCAGACGGTTACGAGAGTACGGCCAAATCGCTATCGGGCGGTCAGCAGCAGCGTATTGCGCTAGCACGTATGTTCTTAAAAGATCCACCAATTGTATTTTTGGATGAGCCAACGGCGAGCCTCGATGCCATCGCCAGTCAACAGGTCAAAAAAAGCTTAGATCTTATCAAAAAAGATAGAACGGTAATTATGGTCTCGCATAACATCGCGCAGATCATTGACGCTGATGATTTGGTAGTAATAGAAAATGGTCAAGTGGTTGAGACGGGTACCCATGAAATGCTCTATGATAAAGGCGGTAAGTATTACGAGATCTTTAGTGCCATGTCCGATAGTTTAAATCTAGATAAGATCAGTCAGACGATTCAGGGTTAATGTCTTATAGATTATTGCAAAAAGTACGTTTTAATAATAGGGCGTGTTGAACATTCAACCATGGCACTGACAGAGACTGTTTTTTAGACGATTCGAAGGTAAAAATAGTAAGTTTAGTCGCTCTAAGCGTCTATTTTTTACCAATGAAGCGACAAAAAAGAGTCCTGTCCCTACGGCTGATGCTAAAATTGTTCCATACTGCGTTGCAAATCTAGCTAAGGCATCTGCATTATCGTCGCTTTGCGCCTTGTCTGAAACAATTTTAGCGATCAGCAGTGCCTATTTGTGAATGTTCAACACGCCCTAATCTAAGCGACGTCGTAGGCTGGTGCTTTTAGCCTAGCACCATAAACCCAAAAGCATTAAAAATGCGCTTTCATTCAAACGCATTATTATCATCTCATTTGCAAAAGCCAAAATATTATGACCACCCAATTTTCTATAAAAACCTTTGATGAGTTAACCTCCGTCGATATCTACCATATTCTAAGAGCGCGCTCGCAGGTGTTTGTGGTGGAGCAAAACTGCGCTTATCAAGATATGGATGAGCTAGACTTTGATTGTCTGCATCTCGTCGCGCATCAAAACGAAGCGCTCGTTGGCTATTGCCGTATTATTCCACCTGAGTACAACAGGCTCAGATCTAACTTGAGCGCCGCCGATACCGATTCGCTTAATACCGCTATGTCAGCTATTGGTCGCGTACTGGTATTATCAGAGCATCGCGGTCAAGGCATAGCAAGGCAGATGATGATTCAAGCTATCGCTCATTGCCGCAAAAAATATGGCAAAAAGCGTCCTATTATTATCTCCGCACAGACTTATTTGCTCAGCTTTTATGAGTCCTTAGGGTTTGTTCCTGAAGGAGATTACTACCTTGAGGATAATATCGAGCATGTAAAGATGGTGCTGCGGGTGGCCAAAAAGAGCAAAGTTAAAAAGGTCAGTGCTGCAAATGGTAGTAAGTCCTCAAAGATTTTGAGCGCTCTACTCTTTATATTGGTGGCGCTATTTATTCTCGGGTTACTTTATTTGATGATTTAAAATGAAACAGGATTTATTTAATAGACTTTATATATTAAGCAGATAAGGTTTTAATTTTTAACATAATTCAGTTTGGTTGTTGGCTTTTGCCTATGCTACTTTGAGATATGACTTATTTTTAAGTGCTTCTGTGGACGCTTTGATTGACAAAAATAAGATAAGTCGACTAGTTAAATAATAACTCACTCAAGGAAGAGGAGACGATCATGTCAAACACCCAATCTGATAATCAAAACACGACGGTAGAGAGTAACGTTCGTCCCGAGTACGATAGAGAAATCCAAAAAATCGCCGATTATGTGCTGGGTTACTCGGTAGATAACGATTCTGAAAATAGTGAAGAGGCTTGGACTACCGCGCGCCATTGTCTGATGGATACCCTTGGCTGCGGGCTGCTTGCACTACGTTTTCCTGAATGCACCAAACACCTAGGTCCTGATTGCGAAGGTCAGCTGACGCCTAATGGCGCACGAGTGCCTGGTACCACCCATCGACTTGATCCGATCAAAGCTGCTTTTGATATTGGCTGTATGGTGCGCTGGCTCGACTATAATGATACTTGGCTCGCCGCTGAATGGGGACATCCGTCGGACAATTTAGGCGGTATCCTTGCGGTAGCCGATTATATCAGTCAGCAAAACATTAGCCGCAACCTTAAGCCTTTGACCATGCGGGATGTGCTTGAGGCGATGATTATGGCACATGAGATTCAAGGCGTAATGGCGCTGGAGAATTCATTTAACCGTGTGGGTCTTGACCATGTATTCTTAGTTAAATTAGCCTCAACCGCAGTCGTCGCTAAGCTCTATAACTTACCACGCGAGCGCATCATGGCGGCGATATCACAAGCCCTTGTCGATGGGCAGGCTCTACGCACGTATCGACATGCACCCAATGCCGGCAGCCGTAAGTCATGGGCCGCAGGTGATGCCACTAGCCGCGCGGTTCGGCTGGTCGATATTACTCGCCGCGGTGAGATGGGCATTCCAGGGGCTTTGTCCGCGCCGCAGTGGGGTTTTTATGATGTGCTCTTTAGCCATACCAATAAAGACTTAGCGACCAAACCTGAAGAAGATCGCAACTTTAAATTCCAGCGTGAGTTTGGCAGTTACGTGATGGAAAATATCTTGTTTAAATTAAGCTTCCCTGCCGAATTCCATGCGCAGACCGCTTGTGAGGCAGCGGTTATCTTGCATCCGCGTATCGATGATAGAATTGATGAGATTGAGAAGATCGTCCTCACCACCCATGAGTCTGCTATTCGTATTATCTCCAAGGAAGGTACACTCGCCAATCCTGCTGACCGCGACCACTGCTTGCAGTACATGGTAGCGGTGCCTTTATTGACAGGCGATTTGATGGCGGAGAATTATGAGGATGATTACCATGAGCAGCATCATATCTTAATCGACGGACTACGCCGAAAGATGGTGGTGGAAGAAGATGTCAGTTACACCAAAGACTATCACGATCCTAGCAAGCGCTCGATTGCCAATGCGATTCAGGTTTTTTTCAAAGACGGTACTCGTACGGATAAGGTGGTTATTGAGTATCCTATCGGTCATAAACGCCGCCGCGCTGAGGGTATTCCTATTCTAGAAGCAAAATTCCGCGCCAATCTAGCCACTCGTTTTATTGAGAGTCGCTGTGAGCAGATTATTGAGCTATGCGACAATCAAGCAAAACTAGAGCAAACGCCCGTGCATGAGTTTATGGATTTGTTTATGACAAATTAATATTGTTTAATCGCTTTTTTATGAGCTAAATCTGTACCAAACAAAAGGGTTTGTCGTTGATTGAGTAACGACAAACCCTTTTGCTTTTTCTGCTTCTTGTCACTGTGTTTTTGTGTTAAGTGTTACCAAGGTATCGACTCCCCTGCCCAATCAACGAAGCTACCGGTCTGATCGCTACTCATATCTGCGAGCACCTCTAATAAGGCCTCAGCGCTATAAGCTGGCGAGAACAGATGACCTTCACGTACGTTGGCTTGAAACGGTGCAGACAGCTGCGTATTAACGGTACCAGGCTGCATGACAACCACGCAGACGTCTTTTAAGGAGCGTGACCATTCGATACTTAAGTTTTTCATCCCCATATTGAGCGCCGCTTTGCTCATACGGTAGCTGTACCAGCCGCCAAGCTCATTATCGCTGATACTACCGACTCTAGCTGATATCGTCGCAAATATCGCCGGATTATCGGTACTACGCTCAGCGTTTTTGAGCAGCGGCTTGATGTGTTTGGCAATGAGCATGCTGGCAAGTGCATTGACCTGCATATTCTGTAGAAAAAACTCAGTCTGCATCTGCCGCAGCGCTTTTTCAGGCTTGTTATGCTCGGTATGCAGCAGACCCACACAATTGATTACCCAGTCGATATGGTTGCTATGAGTTTTTATAGCGTCAATACTCTGCTTGATACTGTCCTCATCAGAGATATTCATCTTTAGCCAATGCAAATTATCAGCTTCAATCTCAGGTACGCTATTATGATAAGTCGCAAACACCGCTATGCCCGTCTGTATTTTATGGGTCATCTGGATTAGCTGCTCGACCATAGCTTTACCGATGCCGCCTGTACCACCGATGATAAGATACGTTTTTTTATTCATAACTGGCTCCTAGTTTGTTATCACAGTTGCGTCATTACCGTTTCGTTATCACTGTTATCACTATGCATATAAGTTAGCATTGTTTGGCATTGTATTTGGTATTGCATTTGGTATGGTTTTGAGGTTCGTGAGCTCACATTATTTAATGAATATCGTTCAATAATAACCGTTATCGAGATTAGATTTACGCTACAATAATCTGCAGATGTCATTTTACTCATTTATCTTCTCTTTTTACTTGGATCTTATTACTTATGCTATCCCCGCAAGATCAGCTGACTGAGCTGGTACGAAACCTTGAGAGCAACAATCATGTGTTTGCCACCGATCCGCTATTGGTGACCGAAAAGCTGCAAAATGAAGATGGCTCGCCAAAACAAAAGCTACATCGGCGCGCCAAACGAATCGATAGTAATGGGAATCTTGCAAAAGTCTTAGGTAAAATTGATGCTCGTATCAAGAGCATCATGGTCATGATGAGTGTGGTCTGGTGTGTTTCAGGATTCCTAGGCTTATTCACTCTATTGCAGGCCAACGTTGTCAATTTCTTTTATGTGCTTGTCTGCTTACTCGGCTTTCATACCCTTATGCTTGTTGGCTGGCTGCTCCTTACTTTTATCAATCGCGGCAAGCAATCGGCCAATTGGTTTGCAAGCCTGGTCAGTCCAAGCTACTTAATTCGCGGTAAAGACGATGTCACTCAAGCGGCGGTTAGTCTCTATGAGCAGCAGCTTGAGCATAGCGGTATGCGCTGGTATCTCGGCAAATTCAGCCATCAGTTATGGCTTGCTACTTTGACAGGTATGCTGCTTGCGATCATATTCTTACTAGTCGTGCGTCAGTACAGCTTTAGTTGGGAATCCACGCTGTTATCGGATAATGCCTTGATTGGTTTGACTCAAACGCTAGGCTGGCTGCCGAGTTTAGTAGGGTTTAACGTTCCTGATAGTGCGGCTATTATCCAAAGCCGCTTAGTGACTGATGCGCTGCCTTTATCGGTGGCGAGGCAATGGGCAAGTTTGCTCGTGGGTAGTTTATTGATGTATGGCATTGTGCCGCGGGCAATTGCTTGGGTGTTTTGTGCGCTGATGTTCCGCCGCAAAAAAATGCGCCTTGATATCAAGCTGCCTTATTACCAAAAAATCATTAGCTTCTGGCAGCGCAAAGTCATTGATGCCGATGACTTCAAAGAAGCGCCCGCTCCTATTGCACCAAAAGCTGAGATAAGCCAAGCCAAAAAGCTCGTCGCCCTACTCGAATATCCTAGCGCGCATCAGCAGTGGTGGCGGGCAGGCACAGCAATCGAATCTAACGAAGCGGTTGAGAATTTCGGTATCCTTGATGATCGTGATGATATGGCACGCCTAAAGGATTACTTAGATGGTCATCCTGTGCAAGTGTTGTTAGGCATTCATAGTAAAGCCCTACCTGATCGCGGCACTCTGCGTAAGTTGGATCAAATTGCCACTCATGCCAAGCATGGTTTAATTGTACAATTACTAGATGATGATTCGGATATAGATGCTGATACTGAGCTTACTACCGAAACTTATAAAAACGATAATGTGCGCTACCAGCAGTGGCAAACGGCGCTGGCTGAGCGACAAATCGGTTTGGTCGCTAGTCATTAAGCGTTCATCATTCATTATTGAATTAAAAAGCACTATTTTGATAACTTGTAAATAAGACACATTATGAATAATAATACTGACAACGAAAATAATGAAAAGCCAGTCGGACTGTTTGCTGATAAAGCATTAAAAGATGATCCGGCTCCTGCGGTGGTGCCTGAGTCCACTGCTAGTGAAGAGTATGCGACTACGAAGCTCACTAATACGAACTTCACTGAGACAGATAAAGCGGATCAAACCCCCGATAATGATGATGTCAATGCTCCTAACCCTTCCAAACTTCCGTCTAACCTCAAAAAGACACTTGCTACTGGTGAGCCGTTAAAGCTTGCCGTGGTTGGTCATACCAATACCGGTAAGACGTCGATTTTGCGTACCTTACTGCGTGATGTTTATTTCGGCGAAGTCAAAAACGAAGCCGCAACCACGCGTCATGTGGAGCGTGCGCAATTGACCGATAGCCAGACAGGTGAGGTTTTAGTTGCTCTTTATGATACGCCAGGACTTGAGGATGCTTCAGGCTTGATGGATTGGCTTGAGGACAATACAGCCAGTCGCCGTGATGGTATCGAGCGCTTGCAGCAGTTTTTGGCAGCGGATATCGCCACTAGCGCTCAAGGTGCCGAGGACTATAGCCAAGAAGCTAAAGTGATACGCCAACTACTGGCAAGTGATATGGCGGTTTATGTCGTCGATGCGCGAGAGCCTGTGCTCGGTAAGTACAAAGATGAGCTGGCGATTTTGTCTTGGGCGGCGATACCTGTGATGCCGGTGTTTAATTTCACTGATAGTCAAGAAGCTAACATCGATGAGTGGCAGACGATGCTGGCACGGCGTAATCTGCATATCTCGACGCGCTTTGATTCGGTCGCGTTTGAATTTGATGATGAGATGCGACTTTGGCAAAACTTGGCTACCATGCTGACGCACTCAGAGATGCTTGAGCAGCTGATGCAGCGCCGTACCGAGGATTGGGCGCAGCTATATGATGAGGCAAAAATTATCATTGCAGATTTCTTGTTAAATGTGGCCGCTTTTGTGCGTGAGATTAGTGAAGATGATGATCCTATGCCAGTACTGCAAGATATGCAAGAAGCCGTTAGGCAAACAGAACGTACGATGCAGCATCAGCTACTTAATCTCTATAAGTTTTATGATAATGCGGTGGCCGCAACGCCACTTGAGTTACAGGCTTATCAACAAGATCCCTTTGATCCAGAACTGCTCAAAAGCTATGGTATTCGTACCACTTCTGGCGCGGCAGCAGGCGCGTTATTAGGATTAGGGATTGATGCGGCAGCACTTGGAACGACTTTAGGATTGGGTGCTGCACTAGGAGCAATAGGCGGTGGCCTATTATCTAACACCAGCAGTATCGCCGATAAGATCACTGGGGTGAAACGTTTATATATCGATCCGGCGACTTTGACGCTGCTTGCCACTCGTGCCACTGACTTATTGACCGCGCTGCGCCATCGCGGGCATGCGGCAACAGATGCCACACAATTGCTCTATCAAAATGAGAGTATTAATGATGGGGAGATATCTACAAGCAGCCAAGACGATGGTCTAGAAGAAGAGGATAATGCGATCACTCTTTGGCCCCCTTATAAACTACCAAGTGAGCTTAAAAAAGCACGCGGCAAACCGCAGTGGTCATCTTTGAGTAGCGGTAAATCAGAACAAGCGCAGAGCCTGCGCATGGATACAGCGTGGTCTCTGGCGAGTAAGCTATAGGGTGCATTGCTTATAAGTTTAACTTTTAGGTTTATTATCTTAATAGCTCACTCAAAGCTTCAAACCCTCGTATATCAGTCTGCTGCAAGTATATTGCAGATAACGGATAGCGCTTAAAGGTAGTCGCGATATCATCCATAATCTGTTGCTGCCTATTAGCGCGCTGCTGCCAAAACGTGTCTTGTTGCTTGGGATGAATCAACTGATTGACAACGATGGCTGCAGGTTTAAGATTAGCGCTTTCTAACTGCTCAATAGCGCGTTTGGTTTCAACTAACGGCAAAATATCAGCGGTCATCACTAAGACGATAGCGGTTTTTTTGTGGTCATGTAGAAGCTGTGCCGCTTGACGAAATAATGCCTTGCGCCGCTCCAATACTGCTACCGCTTGCTCCCAGCGATCAGGCTTTTGTTTCTCAAAAGGATTGGCAACGTCTTTGTCTTTTAGGCGATTGTTTTTATCATCATTTTTGTCTAAACGTGTTGCGACTGAGCGCAGTTTGGCTTGGCGTCGTTGCTGCGCCAATAGACCATCTGTCCAAGCCCCCATCATCTCAGGCAATACCAGTAGACGTAGCGTATGTCCCGTCGGCGCAGTATCAAAGATAATATGCTCATAACCCTCCTCGGCGGCAGAGACTAAATGCTGGCACATAGACTCAAGCATAGCTGCCTCCTGTGCTCCGGGCGCCGACTTTGATAGGCGCAAATGCTCGCGAATTTTTGGCATCATATCCGGATTGGCATAGGCCGTGATAGTGCGCTCCACTTGCGCAAAATGGGCATCTACAATGACATCGGGATTGAGCTCAATGGCGTCAAGATATGGGCTGATCGCTGTTTTTTTATTATTAAGTTTGGTGCTCAATACATCGCCCAAGCTATGCGCAGGGTCTGTTGAGATGATAAGCGTCTTTTTCTGCTGGCTTGCCAACTGGCTGGCAAGTGCTGCCGCTGTAGTGGTTTTTCCCACTCCGCCTTTTCCGCCTACAAATATAATCGGCTGCTGTGACAATTGAGTGACTAATGTTTTTAACGAGGTGTGCTCTATAGACTGCGTCGCCATGCTTTTCTCTATATTCAATGACTATCTATTGTCTGATTGACTCATTTTGCCGCTATTTATACTTATGATAAATGTATACTTAGAATAAATCTGTTGAGCTAACAGCAGCCGACATGATCGAACGGGCATTTATCCATACCCATACGGGTATGCCATTCATGGAAATTCTCTAAAAATAGTGGCTGTAGCTCTAAGGTGTAAAAGCTTGCCGGGTTATCAATGCCTAAGCTCTCAGCAAACATCATTAGCATAAAAAAATCCTCTTCATCACGAGCAGCGCGGGCCATCGTTTGTCTATAAGGCGCATGATAGAACTCGCTTAATCCAGCAGAAAACCGCTGCCACCAAGAGGCGTTAGATTGTGGATTTTGCTGCTCATTGTCCTTCATATCTTATCCTAGTTGTGCTCTTATAGTATTGAGTATATTTACATTTGCTGAGAGTTAACTTATATCTTTATTCCTTACTATACCTTATGTTTGTTCATGGACTTCCTCCCCTCTCTAAAGTGAGGGGATTTCTACTAAAGACGGTCGACCCAGCTAAGATATTGAGCTGAGCAGCATGTTTGTCTTTGATACGGAGTTTAAGCGTTTTCATGGGTTTAGTATGATCTCAATGAGCAGTGTTGACAAGGTGAATTTGATTTTAGGTGACAACGGATGACGCTTTACATCCATATCCTAGAAGGACATGGTTTTACAGCGTTTGGTGATAAAAAACGCCAGCAATCGCCAGCGCTTTATTTAACTTAGTATCTAATTTACTGATAAACGATAGGTTAGATATTCTTCTTAGCTTTATGTTCGCCCCATTCTCGGCGCAATACTGAAAAACTCTCAAAAGTCACTAACACCGACGCGGTTAAGATAATCAAATCCATCGCAATCAGTAGCCAGTTGCCATCATCATAGAAGGTTTTGAGCTGAATCAATAAGGCAAATAGCGTCATCACTAATAAGAAACACAGCGGCGCTAAGGTGTACCAGACGGTCTTGCCTTTACGCAGTAAAATAACGGTTACAATCATCAGCGTTAAGGCGGCCATGAGCTGGTTGGTCGTACCAAATAGAGGCCAGATAATCATACCACCAGCACCATCGATACCACCGGCACCGAATGCTAATAGCAAGCAAGTCCCTACGGCCAATAAGGTCGCTATCCAGCCCTTGCTCAGTGCCGGCAGGTTATAAAACTCGCCAAACTCTTGGAAGATATAACGCTGCAGGCGTACACCAGTATCCATAGTCGTTCCTGCAAACAGTGCTGCCATCACGGTGAGCATCGTTTGCGATAGCACTACATCGATACCGACACCATTACTTAAAATAGTAGCGCCACCATCAATAAAAGCACCGATGGAGCCATCACCAAAGTTTTGATAAACCGCCTGCCAATCGCCTAAAGTTGCAAAACCTGCAGTTGCCGCTAAGATAGCCCCAAGCGCCAGCATCCCCTCGCCTAGCGCACCAAAATAACCAACGAACCGTGCATCCTCTTCTTTATCGACCTGTTTAGATGTCGTACCTGTAGCGACTAAACCATGAAAGCCCGATATCGCCCCGCAAGCAATAGTTACAAATAGTAAAGGCACAATTGAGGGCGCGCTCATCGGCAAGTCGCTGTTGATGGCAGGCGCAACAATGTTAGGCGTTGAGATGAAAATAGCAGCATATAATAATATTAAGCCAACGAAAAGCTGTAAGCCGTTGATATAATCACGAGGCTGCAATAACATCCATACCGGCAATAATGACGCGACGGCGGCATAAGAAAATAGGATAATAATCCAAACGGCGTTATCAGGTAAGCCCATAAAGGTCTCAGGCAGCACTACTGGAAACATAGGCCCTAGATAGATCAGTCCGTATAAGGCCGTTACTCCAATAATAGAGACCCAAATAAGGCTCATATTGTAGCGATAGATACACTGCCCAATGATAAAAGCGACCACTAATGCGCCCCACACCGGCAGTACTGCGGATGGCGTTTTGATAAGCATATTAGCGATAGCCACACCGAACACAGCATTGACCATCAGTAGTAACAAGAAAATCACTACCATCATCAAGCTACGCACACGCGAGCCCATTACCGTACCGGCAATTGAACCAATAGATTGACCACGGTTACGCATACTTGCCCAAATGGCAGACATATCATGGACACCTGCCATAAATATCGTCCCAAAAACTACCCAAAGCACAGCGGGTACCCAGCCCCAAATTACGGCAATAGCAGGACCAATAATCGGTGCCGCTCCTGCCACTGAAGTAAAATGGTGACCCCATAATACATATTTGTTAGTGGGAACATAGTCCACACCATCTTTCATAGTGTGGGCTGGCGTGGGCAGACTATTGTCTAACCCTAATATTTTACTCGCTATAAATTTTGAATAAAAAAGATAACCGCATAGCATCATACCGATGCTGATAAGCAGTACAATTGCACTATTCATATCATTCCTCCTTGCATACTTACTTTGCTTACATCAGCCAAAAAGGCTGCCTTTATCACTTATAGATGTTATAAAAACGCTAACACTTCATTAGTCATTTTAATTTATAGTCTACAATTGCCGTAGTATCACCCTATATCATCGCAGTGGTCAATTATAATCTGCAAAATTGATCGCACTTAAACGATATCTACTAAAACTGCGGTTAAATAAAGAATTATTATCTCAGATATTGATGTTATAGATAGTGACTGCAGCTGATAAACGAATGCAACGTCACTAGTTTTTTACGTATACTGTTCTATTTGATTTAGAATACTCATTTAATAAGATTCAAGGAAAAGATATGGCACACTATTTCGGATTTCCACCGTCAGAGAAACTCAAACAATTAATAGAAGAAGCGGCGCAAGCGGAAGCATCGGATGAGCATGTTGATTACTACAAACATCGCGACGCACTAACTCACCAAACTGCTAGAGATTTGATCGATAATCTACTGGTAGGCTTAGTAGAGATTATCCCTAACCCTGAGCGTCAAGCCTCCATGCGCAAAATCGTTGGCACCATTGAGCGCTCAGCTGATACGCTACTTAACATCTTATTAAATAAAGAGAATAATGAAGATGTCTTGCCAAGCTTTCACTTCCTGCGCGACCGAGCCACTTTTATTGATAATGAAGGGGTCAGTCGGGTCGGTTTTAAGCTCTCCGAGGATAGTGCTCAAAAAATCACAGAAGGCTTTGCTTCAGTAACTCCTGATGATGTCGATATGAGTAAATTTAAGTTAGCATTAGAGACGATGAACGAAGATACGCTCACTCATTTTATCACTCGTTATGCCGAGACCCTTAAACTTGGCATGATTAAACGCAAATCAGTGCCCGTTACCAAAGCCGCTATCGATAAAGGTATGAGCATGGCATTGAATAAAATGCTACCTGACTTACCTATGAGCTCATTGAACCGTTTGGCCAATTATTATCGTCCTTTTATTGTGGAAAAGGCGGATTAATTAATATTAGGGTAATGGCGGTTTGCGATTAGGTAAATTCGCTAAAACTTGCTAAAATATGTGGCACTTTTATCAAAGGCGCACCCTACTATGACTCAAATCAGTAATCAAGAGATCGAACAAACTCTACGTAATTCAGAGTGTCTCATTAGCAGTATCGAAGTTGCGGCCGCTTACGAGCGTCTTGCTGCCCAGCTTAATTTGCATTATGCAGGCCTAAACCCTATCGTTATGGTAGTGATGAACGGTGGCCTTATCCCAGCAGGACAGCTACTGACTCATCTGACTTTTTATCATCGCATGCATTACATTCATGCGACGCGCTATCGTGACAATGAGGGGACCAGCGATCTTGATTGGAAATTTAAACCCGATGTCAGTATCGAAGGCGAGCATGTACTACTCATCGATGATATTTTTGATGAAGGTATCACGCTCAAAGCTATCGTTGAAGAATTAGGTAAAGAAAAGCCCGCTTCAATCGATTCTTGCGTCCTTTTAAATAAAATGCATGATCGCAAAGTTGCTAATTTCGATGTGGATTTTGTCGGTATCGATGTTGATGACCGTTATGTCTATGGCTGCGGTATGGACTTTCATGGTTACTTGCGTCACCTGCCAGGTATTTATGCGATTAAAGAAGACAAAGTGTAGTATTTCATTCTACACAATAAAAAGCATCCGTTATGGATGCTTTTTTGCGTTTATAGAGCTTCAAACTGTAGTGCTAACCCTGTATAGCGCTCAGTTGGGGTCTGCACTGCTTTCTCAAAGGCAGACTTGGTGCTATATATACTGACCTGTTTTTTGGCGCGAGTCACTGCCGTATAGATAAGCTCTTTACTGAGTAGCCTACTATGACTAGTATCAAAAGTAATCGCAACATGATCAAACTCAGATCCTTGCGACTTATGAATAGTCATAGCGTAGGCAGTAGATACGAGCTCATCATTTAATAGACTAACGGCGATGCCCTGAGTTTTATTTTCAAAGAAGACTTCTAGTGGCGCGCCATCTGTCCCCGTCTGCAAGCAAAAACCAATATCCCCGTTGAACAATCCAAGCTCATAGTTGTTTTGTAGCATCATAACAGGCCGACCATGAAACCAAGTATTTTGACCTAGCGGCAGTTTTAACTCAGCCAGATGCCACTGTGTTAGGTAGTTATTAATATAATGATCGCCCCACTCTCCATTATGTCCAGCCGTAAGTATTCTAAATTGATTGAAAGCTTGTACTAGAGAGGTAATTGTCTCTTTAACAACTGTTGGCACGGATTTTTCCATTGGATTTTCTAACAGTACATTGATTTTTTTTATGTATTTTTGGTAGTTTAGAATTATTTTTTTAAGATTTTTTATATTGCTTAGGCTATTTTTTATCTGGTTATTTGGATTTGTTTGCGCAGATTGCGTATTTATATTCGAAAAACTCAGCGCCTGATCTTGCTTTAATAACTGCCAAATGCCTTGCGTGTCTGTATCTATATTATTGATTTGCTGAGCCAACTTACCAATACCAGAGTCTTTACTAAATCTGCGACTCTCAGTAAGCTCTACGTGTACGGGTTGCAGGCTTGGTATGCGGCATAGGTCGGATAAGACGGCACCTGCATCTACTGCCGCAAGCTGATTGGCATCACCCAGTAATATAAGTCTCGCGCCTTTTTTTACTGCACTAACCAGATAATTTGCCAGCTCTACTCCGAGCATAGAGGCCTCATCAACGATGATGATATCTTCGCCAAGTGGATTGTCTGCATCGTAGCGCGGTCTACCCGTTCGCCCAATGCCTAGTAAACGATGGATGGTTTTTGCTTCTTCTAGTTGCATATCAACATTTGCCGCATCTAAAGCCGCTTGCAAAGATTCCTGCATACGCTGTGCAGCCTTACCAGTCGGCGCAGCCAACGCTAAGCTTGCGCTATCGGTGCTAAACTTGATAGGTGCGTCATCTTCCCTACTCTGTGCTGCTTGTTGCAGAGCAATAACGAGCTGCGCCACAGTATAAGTCTTACCTGTCCCAGGTCCACCCGTGATGATACTAAAAGCGTTGTGATTAGCCACATTAATCGCTGCTATCTGTCGTTTCTCCAGATTATCTGGTATAGCAATTGAAAGAGGGGTTATCTGCTGATTTATAATTGAATTGATACGCGTAGCTAAGCTAAATTCTGCTTGCCAGGTGCGGTGTAGCCAAAGGGTGGCTGATGTATTTTGATTTTTTTCTTTTTGAATTTGATAAATGATTGGTTTGTTATTTTTGCTTAGGCTATTTCTATCATCCTTATTAAGATGTTTAACATTACTGAACAAGTCATACTGACCGATTGAGTGAATAAAAGCATCTAGATCTGTATTTCTTAGCCGCTGATATAACGCAGTGATGGCATCTAAGCGCTTCGTCAGAAGCTCTCTTTCATAATTAGTTAGCACTGACTGTGACCATAGTTGATGTCTTTGAGCAACTATAATGCTTAGTAAACTAAAAAGTGAGGGCTCTGTAGCCACTTCATCTGCTATCAACTGGTCGATTTGTCTCTCTGCCAATACCAGAAGTGGCGTGGCTAGCATCTCTAGCAGCTTCAATTGCCAAGCATACAGAGTCACTGATTCGCCCCCGATATCCCCCTGCACAGGCCTTTCATCCTTAGCCTCTTCCAGCGTTAATACTGTATGCCCTTGTTCTAAATGCGTCGTCAACATGACAAATACAGCGCTAAATAAGGCTTTATCTTGCACCCCATCTACTTGTTCGGTCTCTATATTCGTCTCAACATTAGACACGTGATATGCTGATTGCGTTTGCTGACGACGCAGCAACAGATAATCACTAAGATTGCTAGCCCAACTTTCGTGTAGGCTAATGGCTGCCCTACTATTACTGTTATTCATAATATGTTGTCTCTTATGTCTGTCTTTATGGCTATCTAATAAATCGCTGTTGCTTTATTTTTGGTAAATAGGTTATCTATTCTGAGCCCTAACTCATTAGTCTGGCAAACCAAGCAAGGTATCTAAAGCTTTGATGAAGTCGATGGGTATGTCCCAGATGACTAACCCAAAGCGCTTATTAGTAACTACATTACAATCGGCCGTATTTTTTTTATTTTGCCTGGCACTATCTAAAGCACTATCTAAAGCACTATCTGATGTCGACGCATCTGCATGATAGACCCCGCGTAAAAACACATACTCGACAGGACCAAGATATTTATCTTCATTACCGTCATAATCGCTGACTCGCATACTTAAGAAACGATGCAATGCAACCTGATAAATGGCGGCTTGTAGCCAATACCCAGCCTTTGACATGGCTTGTTTAAGCGTCTTTTCATCATAGCTGCTTAGGCTATTTCCTAAATAGTTACTTTTGTAGTCCACCACATAATATTTGCCTGCGTGTTCATAAACTAAGTCAATCTCGCCGCGTAGATAGCGATACAAGTGCGCTTTTTTTTGCGCCACTAAAGTCACGTGCTTGTCCGGTTCGTTTGGTAAGTGCTCTGCAAACAGAGTAGTGATATCCTCTGCTCTAAAGTGCTCTGACAAGCCCATGTTGAACTCCAGCTCAGCAAAGCGCTGCGTAGTATCAATTGACTCTAGCGGCTGGTTAGAAGCTAATAGCGGCGTCTGTAGCACCTCTTTGATCCAACCCATTAACGCTTCATGTTGGCTCGCTACTATCGTATTTGTATCGACAGACTGACTATTCTGTTTTTTATTTGCCTGTAATACACGCTGCTGCTGCTCTGCGCTACTATAAATCAGTGGCAGCTGATAGCTACTCACCGCGCGGTCGATGACTTGAGACCACTGAGATTGATTATTAAAGTCAATTTTTTCAAATATTTCATGCAAAAATGTACCGGCATTCGCGCCTTTGACAAAAGTAAAGCGGATATCATCCTCTCGCTTAAGCTCCAAGTCGCAGCCCAGCTCGAAACCTTCATTGCTATCTATGACTCCTACTGGCTCTTTCGTTTCTATATCTATGGCATCATCAATGCGCTCATCGACAACCGCCATAATCTGTGTTGATTCATCTAACTGGCGCGCCAAAGCGGTAAAACTGGTCTTCGCCCAGCCAAAGAAGTAACGACTGCGCATAACTTCCAAGAACGGTGCGTATTCAATCTTCTGTGTCGCTAGTTTCGTTGTGACAGTAGTCAAACCATTTGCCGTGTTGGCGTTATTCGCTTGGCCCTTTTCATGATACTCATTAATTTTATGAGCTCTAATCATCCCTATCGTGCCTTTGAGCCTATCTGGCAACTCAATATTCTTAGCCGGTACGTCTAACCAATAGCAGACTGGTCTCAAGCACGCGTTCGTATTACTATGAGCATCTTTTAAGACCACATAAAGCTGCTCACTAGCACGAGTAAAGGCGACGTAGCCCAGGCGACGTAGCTCATCAAAACCTTCTTGGGTTTCAAACTCAGTGTAATAGTCTACTTTAGTGGCTGAGCCTTGCACGGGTGAGAAACGGCGCTGATTGCTAATTGTATTTGGTTGTTGTGAGTTACGGTTCGATTGGTCATCATATAGATATAAACCATACTGCTCTTTATTACCGGATCTTCTACTGGCATCGCCCATACCCAGTACATAGACAATCGGGAACTCAAGCCCTTTAGACTTATGAATGGTCATCAGCTGCACTCCTGACTCCGTCGGGAGCGGATATTGCTTCGCCCAATCGCTGTTAGGAGCAGCGTCAATGTTTTGCCGAAACCACGCCAAAAGCTCATGCTCGCCCATGCCGCTGCCGTACTGCGCCATAACATCTAGCACATGACGCAAGTCCATAATATGACGATCGCCTTCTGGATGATTCGCAAGTGCCTGCCAAACGCCTTGCGACTGGACCGGGCTCTTATCTAACAAATAATGTAGCGCTGACAAAATCCCAAAATGCTGCCAACGCTGCGCGCCTTCTTTTATATAAGCAATAAAGTCTTGGTAGCTTTGTTTGTGAGCGCTATCACTACGGTTAACAGCGCCTGACTCATGATCTGTCATCATTGCTCTAACGGTCTTGATATTTAGACCATACAGATGACTGGTTAACACGCGATTGATCATGTCATGACGATAGGGATAGAGCATAGCGCTCAGTAGCGCGGCCACATCCTCTGCCATGATGGTCTCAAAGATACTGACATCACTAGTCGTCAGCGTAGGCACTTTTAGCTTCACCAGCTCATCTTCAACCTGCTTTAAGTCTTTTTTGGTACGTGCCAGCACACCGATATCACTTGGTTGAATAGGCACGCCTTTTAAGGTCTGATTGCTGCTTAATAAGGTCGCAATATGACGCGCGGTAATCTCATACTCATCGTACTCAAGCTCGTTGTCATATGGTAAGTGTAATAAGCTCACTGGCTGAGCTGAGAGCACCTCCGTCACTAAATCAGTCACTAAATCATGGGTTTCAGAAGCTGCCATATTAGACCAAGACAACTGGCTATCTGGTTTTGCCGCTTTGATATGCTGATAATAAATCCCTGCACCTAACTGCGACAGCTTATTATCACCCGTGCTAGGCGTTGCCATACCAAACCAGCAATTGAGCGCATGGATGACGCCTGCATTTGAGCGGCGATTGACATCTAGCGTCCAAAAGCTTTGCTTATCAAACTGAGATTTCATGTCGTTATAGTTGGCCACATCGCCACCGCGAAAGCCATAAATCGCTTGCTTTGGATCGCCAACTAATAACAAAAACTCATGACTGGTTTTTTTCGCGCTAGATTGCTTATCGTTGGCCGAAGCTGCGGTCTTTTTATTGGCTAAATAAATACTTTTAATCATCAATGCTTGCTCGCCATTGATATCTTGCGACTCATCAATAAGCGCAATGGGATAATGATGGCGAATATAACGCGCCAGCTTGGGCCCTTGTTTGCCTGTTAGTGCCTGATTTAGACGCACCATCTGTAGACCAAAAGTCGTCTCACCGCGCTCCTCTAAGATCACTGGCAGCCTATCCCGAACCGCGAGAACAATATGACGGTTTAGGTTGGCCAACAATGAAATAATATGTTGGTCTAATTTTTCGACCATATCTAAAATGGCCATTAACTTGACTATTGTATCTAACCCAAAAAGAGCCTGATGTTCCTTTTCTCTGTCTTTATTGAAATTTTTAATCTTGCCTTCTTCATTGGGATATCTAGAGTCCTGTAACGAAGTCAGAATTTTGTTTTCACGCTCGTCTAAATAGCTAGTAAAGGCTAGCTGATGTTCTGCTATTTTATGATGTACATCAACTAAGGCGTCAAAATGATTGATTAAATTAGAGTTACCACGAAACCCTTGTGACTTCCTATAGTCAGAATTTAAATATGGCTGAATATCTGCTAAATCTAATTGAGCAAATTCATAAAGCATCTTCTCGTACGCACTAAAGTCAAAGTCTTGATCTAGTTTCACCTCATCAATAGGCGCTGAGATAAAATTCAGCGAGCGCGTGACAAAACCCTTATGATCTCCGGTATCAGTAAGTTTGCCTTGCTGCTCTAGTAACGTATAGAGTTTCGGCTGCTCATGATAGAGGCGACTTTGAAATTGGCGTAGCTCATCATGAATGATGCTATCAGTGACTTGCTCGATACTGCTGTCTTCGATGATACCCATGCCCTGCTGATGACCGGTCTCGCTACTGTATTCCGTCAGCCACTTCTGCGCTAAACTATCAAGCGTACCCACAAATAGATTATCAAGCGTCGTGAGCACCAATGCCGTGCGCCGAATAGCCTCGGTCATCGGGTAGCTATAGACATGATCGAGTAGATAGCTGATTAAATGTAAGTTGATTGGATCTTGCATTAGGCTATCTAAGCGCGCATAACTGGCTTGCTGTATGAGCCAAGTATCGCGCTCCTCTTTGGCTTTAGCGCGGTTTTCGCGAGTAGTGGTTTGACTGTTTTGTTGTTCATAGTCAAGATCTTGGTTTAGCTCCTCGCTCTTCTGACTGGGGTTCTCTTTGGACTGACTTTTTGAATTGATTTGTTCAGGGTTTACCTGTAAGGATTTTGGATAGAGCATATCTTTATTATTAATATCATTGCTTAGGCTATTTACCCATTGTAATAACTGATAAAACTCAACTAAACGCTCGTGGATACGCTGACGCATCTCGGCGGCTGCGGCACGAGTGAACGTAGTGGCGATGATTTGTTCAGGGGCCCGTCTTGCCTCAATCAACAAACGCAGGACGATGCCCGTTAGCGTCCATGTCTTACCGGTACCCGCTGAGGCTTCAATCAGGTGTTGACCGCTGAGCTCAACCTCAACCGCCGGTACCTTTTCGGATGATTTTACAGATAATTTTTCAGATGCTTTGTCTGCTTTATTATTATTTGGCATATCAGCACTTCTCACGGCGCTTTGCGACTCGTATAAATGCTCATCAGCGAAAGGCAGCTGTTGCGAGCTCTCCGCAAAATCAGGCGTATCGGTAAACTCTGTCATATTGGCGTACACTATAAATTAGGGCGTGTTGAACATTCACAAGAAGGCACTGCTGATTGCTAAAATCGTTCTAGTCTAAGGGAAAATTGCAGGTAATGCAGATGCCTTAGCTAAATTTTTACAACGACTAGGGCGATTTTAGCATCAGCCCTCACTCTAACAACAGGGACAGGACTCTTTTTTGCCGCTTTATTGATAAAAACTGACGTATAGAATGACTATACTTACAATTTTTATCTGCAAATCGTCTAAAAAATAGTCTCTGTCAGTGCCGCGGTCGAATGTTCAACACGCCCTATTATCAATTTAATTTGGATTACAAAATTAGCTGTCTTAAGCGGTATAAAGGACTAACCGTCTAACCCTTCCAAAGCGTCAAACATTGGCTCATATAAAGGCTGTGCGATAGTCGTCAATGCTGTAGCTAAAGCCCTAAAAGTATCTTGATCGCGCAAGACGTATTGCCATATAGCATGCTGCGAACAAGTATCATAAATCATATCTGCCTGATAACTCGGCCTTAGCCAGTCTGAGAAATCTGCGCGTTTTGGCCAATAGTTGCCACTATCACTGTCCTGCGATTTTTGCTGTTTTTCTAGATAACTGAGCGCATACTCTGGCAGTATCGTAACAGGCACTTGACCAACGAGCTGGGCAAAGATTGCCCACTTTATCAGCTCTAGTATGGCGTCTTCATAGACGATAGGAGCGATCTTAAAGGCAACTGACTTCTCAAACTTCTTCACCCCTGATCTAGACTTGTTAAAGCGCCATATGCTCACACCATCATTCAAGGTGACTTGCGCGGCCGTGGTACGCCTTGCGACTTGCCAGTATAAATGCGATAACCAGAACTTGAGTAAATGTTTGGGACTAGCCGCATTAGGCAATACATTGAGCCACTGCTTAGGCGATTGCTCGCTATAAGCAGTATTGGAGTGCAAATGAATATCCTCGCCATGAGCCGCTATCGGTACCTGCCCTTTTAATTTAATAACTTTAGGTAATAATCGCAGTAGGGACTCATGCTGACTGCCGGGCTCTTTGTCAGCGTTATTTAGATCGCTATTAAAAATGGTTGCTAACTCTACCCGCACAGGATGCTCAGTGGTTGGGGTTATCAGTCGTAAGACACTAGACTTGCCCTCTACTCTTGCTAGTAACACATCTGTGTTAGCAAAACCGTTGGCCATCAGCTGCTCTTGAAACTCTAGACACTGCTGTTGGAGCTTTTGCCGCTCATTTACTAAGGTGGTTTGCCGTGCGATACCTGCCGGCATGATCTTTTGGTACATTAAAGTTGAATAACTCGCTTGAACATCAAGTTCAAAGTTAGCAGAGTTGTGTTCAGAGTTAGCAGAATAGCTATCTGGATTGGTATAAACGGTACTAGTAGCGAGCTCATTAATGAGATGATCTGTAATCTGATAATTGGTTAAGCCGTCCAAAAATAGTGGCTCTTGCTGCACCCTTGCTTGCTCACCTTGCATGACATACACCTCTTGAGCGCGCAAAAAGGCCTTGGCAGGATGACGGACTTGATAGGCCAGCACGCCTTCTACGTCTATCTCATGAATATCAAATAGGGTTTGACTGAGCATAGTCGTTAAGTCTGCATTATTTGTGTCGTGTGTATTGGTTTTTATATCGAGCGCCAGCAGTTCGATCAATGCTTGCAAATCTTTATGATCGACTTGTCCAAGCTCACCTAAACTGCGTCCAAGTACTTGAGCGATCGCTTCATATTGCGATTTTGTGGGCAAACCAACGAATTGTAAGCGTTTGCTTGGCACGCGGCTCTTTAGGGTATCAAAAACAGCTTGCCAAATCGGTGCAGGTGGAAATTGCTTTTTTTGTGCCAGCTTAGTTTTTTGCATAGCTTGATCTAAGAGTGCATCTAACTCATCGCTAGCGTCAGTGGACGCATGGGCGTCAAGGTTGGCAGTATCCGCCACTTCGCTTTGATTATGAGCATCAACACTGTTTGTTGTATTAAGAGCCCCGTCTTCTTCAATCATAGATTCAAACAGACTCTCGTGGAAAGGTAGAGCTGGATGCTCAGTGACTAGCCACTGCTTGATGAGCTTAGGCAGATAGCGCTTTAGCTGCTCAGTAGTCGCGTCAACACTCTCAGGCAATGCCTCTAATGCTTCAAGCGAGCTGACTTGCCATTGTACTTCACCTTGCAAAAACTGTAACAACTCACTGACAGGATTGGCGGGTAGATGCTCATGAGTATCGGTGAGACTTTGACCGTTATAAAATATCCAGCAGGCACTTCGCGCACATAATAGCGCATCTAAAAACGCACCATTATCGTCATCCTCGCTGACTCTATCTCCGCGGCGAGCCATAGTAGTTTTCATCAAGTCATAGCGGTTGTTACGATCGCGGTCCGGGAACTCGGAGAGATTCATATTGAGCATGACAACCAGCTCAAACGGTACGTTTCTAAGAGCGCCAAAGCGACCAAAGGTAATCACTCCCGTCGGCTCGGCACTGACTTGCTGACTCTCAAGTTCAGCTTCGATACTATCAAGCATAAAGCTTAGCTTAAGCGGTAATTGCTCAACGCCCGCAAGCCGTTGTTCTACCTCGTGATTGTCAGTATCGTCACTCGCGTACTGCCGGTAATGACGATTGGCACGAAGGCTGGATTTAAAGCCATTCATCGCGTTGTAGATCGCGCGCATCGTACGCGTCTGATCGACCTCACCAAAGTAGCGATGGATCACTTGCGTCTCGATTTGGGACAGCCACTCTTCAGCTTTTTTCTTTTGAGTATGGTCATGACGGCGCTCAGTCAAGCCTGCATAGATACGGCAAAGTGCCTCAACGATCATGCCATCATCCAAACTCATCTGCGGTAATGGCAGGCTCATCTCAGGCATAGCTGTACTCGGCCAGTCTGCCTCTGCAAGAGGATACAAACAATCACTCGCGCTTGCCTCAGGCATAATTAAGCCAAGAGCCAATCTATCTAATGCTTGAGCGAAGCTGAAGCGGTAGTCATAGTCGTTGGTGTCTAGAGTCTGCTTGAGGTGCTGCTCATCAAAGCCGCGGATAAACCCCGCCTCTACTAATAAATCACAGCCGCGGCTCATCTGCTCATGCGTCAGTCCAAAACTCTCATACAAAGGTGGTAACATGAACCAATCAAGAACCTCAGCGGCCTCAAAACGCGCGCTATGACTACCAAGGAGCTTATAAAAACCGATAATAGCTTCCCACAGTTGGCGAATATCGGTATCGACCACGCCAGTCACTTTGGCTGGCAAAGTCAAACCATCTTGCCCTTTGCCACTGACAAAAATAGAGCTGATCAGTTCATGATGGCGCTCAACATCAGGCATCAGCACGACAATCTCTGAGATATGGCGTTTTTTTTCGCCCGCTCTGATCGGCTCGTTAAGCCAGCGCCCAATCATAATACGTAGCACTTCTAACTGGCGCTGCAAATTATGGCAAGAATGAATGCTTAGGCTATTATCTTGAGCCGACATCTCCCAGTATCGCTGTTTGTCAAAGCGCTTGTTCTCTAATGCCTCATCATCAAACCACTGCACTTCTTGCTCAAAACTTAGCTCTATTTGCTCATTGACTGCTTGCGAGACTTGCACAGCGGTTGCTTGCTGGGTCGCTTGCTCATCGAGCATCAATACATCATTTTGCAAACGCCTGAGTAAACTCGAATTATTTTGTGCACTATCTGCTTCAACAGTCCATTCCTCACTGCTATAAGCATGATCCATGAGACCCTCAGCGCTCGTATCGAAATTATCGTGCCATTCTACTAAGTCTTCTTCATATTGCTCATTGCCTGATAAATTCGCCAGCATAGCGAAAGTATCACGCGACTGCTTACCCAAACGCGACAGCAAACTATGACCATAATCGCGTAAGAACACACTTTCGGGGTTAATAATCTGCTGGCGCTGCAGCCAAGACTTATCGACGATATCCGCCCAAAATAGCTTTGATGGATTGTAGTGCAGCAGGGTGATATCCATGTATTTCGACAAGCGTTGCAAGAAGTCAAGCTCCGTCTGCGGCAGTTGCTGAATGGTAAATATGCGTAGCACAGCAGGTAACTGTTCACGCTCATTCGCCTTATTATGCTCAAGAGCTGACCAAAAGGTATTTTCAATCTCAACGCGGTGCTGGTGCACATCAGCAAACAAGTGTAACCATAAAAAACGCTGAGCGACTTCTAACTCAACATAATGTGCTACTAGCCAATCAGGGGTGGCGCGAGCATACTGATCAAAACGCAGCGACAAAGCATCTTTGTCAGCTATCAGCTTATCGACATCTAATAGCTTGTTCTGGGACCAAAGCGCTAGCCAGTCCTCACGGTGGGTTAAGTAGCGATTAAACACTCGCGCCAAATCACTTGCCAGCTGCCAAATACGCACGTCTTGCTGCGCTTTATCAGGGATGCTGCCGTCTTGCGGCTTCTCGATTAGCGGTGCTAGCAGCGAGTGCACTGGATGCTTGTCATCTTTGACAATCAGCTCTTGATAGTACGTCAAATACCCAAACAGACGCCACTGCATTACTGTGGGCGACAATACCGCCACTTCAGGCACATTCAAGGTTGACGCTTCAGGATTATGCGCGAGCAGATACTCATTATGACGCGCTAACACCTTTTGCATCAAAGTCCACTGATACTGGCCCCAAAAGGTCGTCGTCACTAACGTACTAATACCCGCTTGGCTAGCAATAGATTTATCGAGCCAGTCGCCTAATACCATTGAAGGCACGATAACGATAAACTCAGCAAAGACTGGCTGGTTTTTCGATTGATAATCGGTGAGTAGCTCTGCAACTAAATGCTCAGTGCGGTGCGATTGAATAATTTTAAACATAGATAGCGATCTGATCCGAGTAAAAGACAAGATGAGGTAATAGCGAGATAAAAGATAAGTATTGTAGTCGTGGCCGCTTTTTATTTCTGTTAAGATATGGCGCACAGCCGCTTTAGGTGGCGACCTTGTTACCTTAATAGTTGTCTTATGAGTGAGGTAACGCTTAAGTGTGCCACTGATATCTCTGATTTACCAGTATAGTATTTCAAAATGAGTCAAATCCAACATAGCTTGCGACAACTAGTGTCGTAAGTGCGATAAAACACCTTATTATAAGAGCCATATTTTATGAGAGACTACAAGCTACTACTTGCAGGGATAATACTGTTATTGCTTCTTATTATTGTCGGGGTTATATCATGGTTATGGCTGAACAATAGTAAAAATATCGATCCCTTACCGATTTTGAGCCGTGAAGACGTCAAATCATTACAGGGCGAATCAGAAGAAGATAGCGACGCTGTCAAAAACGATGCCGCTGCCAATACGCTATATATTCAAGCGCAGCAGCCTCTGCAAGTACCTTTAGACGATGTAATCGTTAGCTTCGAGGCGCGTTATCCGCATATGCAAGTGTTAACCAATTACGTGCCAGCTACTGACCTGTTAATTTTGGACAATACTCATCCTACTGACTTAGTCATTGCCGATGATAAGTTATCTGATTCGTTATTAGCGTTATTAGAAGATGAGCTTAATAGTAAGGTAAAAAATAACATCGTTAATGCACCATCATCAACAAAAAACAGCTCAGTGACTGATGTCAAAAACCCAGAGTCTCAAACAACAACCGAGAACAAGGAGGCCCGAACGCTCAACCCGTTCGGTTATGCAATGAGAGAGTCGCAAACCGTAGAAGGCGTCATACTCAGTGATAAACCACTCGCTATCAACTTCCGCAACTTCCTTATTTCAAGCACTGGGCAAGACATTCTAAGACAGCATGAATTCGACAATATTGATGGCTATCAAAATAGTGTAGACGACTTATTCAACCCGACTTCAAATGGTAAAACGGCAGTAGAAGACACTGAGATCGTCACTGATTCTATAACCAATAGCTAATGACCAGTCGCTGTTTTTAATAAATCTCTCTTTCTATTCACTAGAAGGTTAAGATTGATTTTATCACGCCACTTTTTTACAATAATGCTTTGAAATGCGCCTATAGCTCAACAGGATAGAGCAGTTGCCTCCTAAGCGATCGATCGGGGTTCGAGTCCCTGTGGGCGCACCAATCACTGTATTTAGAGCCAACCTCGCATTACCTAAAACCCTCCGACCCCCCTATCATGACTAAGCGGCAGTCTTTATTAAACACTTTGAAGTATTCACCATTCTGGAAAAAAAGTGGCGCTCCCAAAAAGTAAATATAGCTATATTTGAGCGTTCACTTTCTTACTCAGCGATTGGGATACTTTTAGTTTAGATAAAAAAGGCTTGCCCGCTCATATTGAAGCGGTAACCGATAACCATAAATAAAAGAACAGAACCTGCTATTTGCACTGTTACTTACAGACCCCTTTTGCCTTATTATTTAGCTGGATAACCCATGATCAAAAAGATAGTTTTAATAGTAGCCGTATTGGTGTTAGCCCTCGGCTTTTTTTACTTTGACCTCAATGAGTTGTTGACGCTTGAAGGTCTAAAGGGCTCAATGGCTCAGTTCAATCAATACCAAGCACAGACGCCTTGGTTGGTCATTGGTGGCTTTTTTTTAGCTTATATCGTTGTTACCGCCTTATCCTTACCTGGCGCGGCGATTATGACTTTGGCGGCTGGTGCATTATTTGGGTTGATGCAAGGTCTGCTTATTGCCTCTTTTGCCTCCAGTATCGGGGCGACATTGGCTTTTTTGACCTCGCGTTATTTATTACGAGACTCTATCAAACAGCGCTTTCCCGAACGCTTGGCCGCTATTGATGCTGGTGTGGAAAAAGAAGGGGGATTTTATTTATTTACTCTACGCTTAGTGCCGATATTCCCCTTCTTCTTGATCAATCTGTTAATGGGTGTCACTGCGATCAAGGCTCGAACTTTTTATTGGGTCAGTCAACTCGGTATGCTCGCAGGGACCTTTGTATTCGTAAATGCCGGTACCCAATTGGCGCAAATTACGAGCTTATCTGGCATTTTATCGTTCAACTTAATAGCCTCATTTGCGCTACTTGGGTTTTTTCCATTGATCGCTAAGGGCATACTCAATCTACTAAAAAAACGCCGCGTCTATAAAAACTATACTAAGCCCAGAACGTTCGATCGTAATATGATTGTGATTGGCGCTGGGGCTAGTGGACTCGTGACCAGCTATATTGCGGCCACAGTTAAGGCCAAAGTCACCCTCATCGAAGCAGGTGAGATGGGCGGCGACTGCCTGAACTATGGCTGTGTACCCAGTAAAGCTTTAATCAAAAGTGCCAAAGTTGCCGAGCAAATGCGCAATGGTGAGCGCTACGGCCTCGATAATACCCAGCCAACCTTCTCATTCAATAATGTCATGAGCCGTGTGCATAAGATCATCGCAGATATCGCCCCAAACGATAGTGTCGAGCGTTATACTGAACTGGGTGTCGAAGTCCTCAAAGGCTATGCCAAACTCATCGATCCATGGACGGTGGAGATTACGCTGAATGAGGGTGGCACTCAAAGACTCACCGCACGCTCCATTGTTATCGCAACTGGCGCTCGCCCCTTTATACCAGACTTACCAGGTTTAGAGGAAACGGGTTATGTGACGAGCGACACGCTTTGGAATACATTTTCTGAGCTTGAGGAAACTCCCAAAAAGTTGGTCGTCCTTGGCGGCGGCCCTATTGGCTCAGAGCTGGCACAAGCCTTTGCGCGCTTAGGCTCTAATGTGACGCAGATAGAGCGAGGCGAACGCCTGATGAAAAAAGAAGATAGTGAAGTTTCAGAATTTGCCCAGCAAGCGCTCATTAACAGTGGTGTCACGGTCTTAACTTCAAGGCAAGCGACACGCTGTGAGATACGTAATGGTAAAAAATATATCATCGTTGAGCCTCATGGTGATCATACAGATCAGCAAGAAACCGCTATTGAATATGACCAATTAATCTGCGCTGTAGGTCGTAGCGCCCGCTTAGAGGGTTATGGACTTGAAGCTTTGGGTATCGAGAGCGAACGCACCATAAGCACTGACGACTACCTAGAAACCCTCTACCCTAACATCTATGCGGCAGGCGATGTCGCAGGCCCTTATCAATTCACCCATGTTGCCTCTCATCAAGCGTGGTATGCAGCAGTCAATGGCTTGTTTGGAAAGTTTAAGAGATTTAAAGTAGATTACCGCGTTATTCCTTGGACGACCTTTATTGATCCAGAAGTGGCGCGAGTCGGTCTAAACGAGCAAGAGGCAATCGATAAAGGTATCGACTTTGAAGTGACTCGCTATGACTTTGCAGACTTAGATCGTGCGCTAACAGAAAGCGCGAACCAAGGCTTTATCAAAGTTATCACCCCAGCAGGCAAAGATAAGATATTAGGCGTCACTATTGTGGCTGAACATGCCGGAGACATCATGCCTGAGTTTATACTGGCTATGAAGCATGGTTTAGGGTTAAATAAAATACTTGGCACCATTCATATGTACCCTACTTGGGCGGAAGCTAATAAATATGCCGCAGGTGAATGGAAACGCAATCATGCGCCCGAAAAAGTATTAAACTTACTTGAGAAGTACCATACGTGGCGCCGAGGTTAGTGATTTATATGAGCAGCCCCGCTAAAAATATAGCCCCGCTAAAAATATAGACCCGCTAAAAATATAAAACGATAACGGAACCTCAAATGCACGTAATGAACGCTTTGCTAGCTTCACCGACCTTTAAGACACTCCGTCAATATAGTCGCTATAGCAGTTACGCTATCGCGCTTAGCTTTTGTCTAGGTATCTCTGCTAGTAGCGTCTCGACGACTAGCAGCGCAGCAGGTCGTAACGTACAGTCGTCTTGGGAGCAACTGTACGAGCGCGGCAAAAACCAAGACGTTTATTTTCATGCTTGGGGCGGTGATCCGCAGGTAAATGCTTATATTCAGTGGGCGGCAGACGTCGTTGAAGATAAATACCTAACGCCTATCATAAAACCAATACTAACGCCGATAGCCGCCACCTTACATAAGCGCGGCATCACGGCTGACCAATTGACGCTAGCTGGGTTTCTTATTGGCATAGTAGCGCTACCACTACTGGCTTATCAGCTATGGTTTGCCGCACTGGTTGCGATTATACTCAACCGTGTTTTTGATGGCTTAGATGGCGCTCTTGCTCGTTATGCCAACCAAAGCACAAGCGCTGGTGGCTACTTAGATATTACCCTCGACTTTTTATTTTATGCCGCTATTCCGCTTGGCTTGATCTTCGCTGATCCTGAACAAAACGCTATTGCCGGAGCGCTATTGCTTGCTGCCTTTATCGGTACTGGCTCTAGCTTTTTGGCCTTTGCCATAGCCGCTGAGAAGTTTGAACTCGACAAGCCGCAGTTTAAATACAAGAGCTTTTATTATTTAAATGGACTCACCGAAGGTACTGAAACCATAGCTTTATTTATTGCCTTTTGTATTTGGCCACAGCACTTTGTGCTCTTAGCCAGTATCTTTGCTGCAGCCTGTGCTATCACTATCGTGACTCGTATCTACGGCGGTTACCATACTCTCAAACGTTTAGAAGCTAAATCGTGAATGCTAATAAGTACAATAGAAGGTCGACTCAAAATATAAGCTTTGAGTCGACCTTATTACTGAACGAACGATAGTGAACTAGCCTGCAGACTTATCGTTACGTAGCCCCTCTATTGAGAAAGCCATATCTTCAGCCAGTGCACGTACCGCGGCACTATCAACATCACGCTGCGCGAAGGCTCGCAAACCCATGACTTCTGCCTGCAATCGACGTGCTAACCTTAGCGGATCAAGCTCAGCATCAAGCTCCCTTAAACGCTGTGCCTCTACAAAACATTCAGCAAAACGCGACTCCATGCCAGCCAATAGTTTCTCGACTTTCTGTAATGCCGCCTGCTCGCGAGCGCCAAGCTCAAGCAAGCTTTTGACCAACATACAAGCGCGACTGGGCAAATCTTTATCGCGGATGCCACCAAGCTGACGTATAAAAGCGGCCAGTCCTGATAAAGGCGATTGATGATGAGCCAGTATTCGCTCAAGCTCAGTTAATGAAGCCTTAGCATAATGATCTAGCGCCTCTTGAAACAGGCCATCTTTATTACCAAAGGCGGCGTAAATGCTACCCGGGCGCATATCAAGAGCCTGTTCAATATCTTTTAAGGAAGTCGCATGAAAGCCTTTATGCCAAAACAGCTTTACAGCGCGATCTAGTGCCTCTTGACGATTATATAGTGTAGTACGTGACATCAAATCTTCCAGTTTTTAAAATTTCAGTACAAAAACCCCCTATCTCTTTAAGTAGGGGGTAGTTCATGCGCTGACTACTAAGTCGCTGAAGAAGTCAAATCGCATGGTTTGAGTGATTACTCAATTTTATCTTGCTTCACTACTATAGTCTAGTTAAGTTTTATTATGATTGCTTAGCCTATCAGCCCTTATCTACATCAATCGGATGATATAACACCTAAACACCCTGTCAGCTATGCTGACAGGGTGTTTAAACTACCCATTATTACTGATAAGAGGGGCTAATAACCGTTCGTTCTTGAACCTGAGTGCTAGGGAGATGCCGCATATCATATTCCAAAATCTTTATTCGATAGCTTTTGGCTACGCCTCGATTACTCCTAACAATGACCTTACCCTCATCAAAATCTAAGTCCTTGAAATCTAAGTCATCGAAATCTAAGTCGTTAAAACCTAAGTCATCAACATCAGTATTCCATTGTTTTTCATTAACAGGTGTCTCTATTTGAGAGTTATACTGATACATCTCTGCCAACATTGGCAAAATAGCCAATGTGGAGGTGGCTGGAACAATCGCCAACATCAATCCTAAACCATATAAACGTGCTAAAAAGACGCTACGATTAAAACTAGATTTCATAATAGTAATCCTTAGTATAATGACAGTAGGTATTAGGGTTTAAGCCCGCTCGCGCATCATCAAATGGCGTAAGCGTCTTACAAGCGAGCCCTACTCAGAAACGCTACGGTTACGCGTTCTACCATCTACCTCTACGATCACCTTGCTCACCGCGTTCTGCCTTCATTTGTTGCAGCTGAGCACGCTGCTCAGCAGTTAAAACTTTAGCGATCGCGTGTTGGCTTTGAACGTTATCGATGAACCGCTGTTTTGATTGTGCGGCATGTTGATTCGCTAAGCGATTCAAGGTTGTCGTATCAAGCGTACTGGCATTAGTTAAGGCTCGAAGCTGTTCACGCATTTGTTCGCGTTGAGCTTTGTTTTGTTCGCGAGTAGTGTTGCGCTCCGTTCTGTCGGCTTCTTTGATAGCTTTGATTTGAGCTTGCTGCGTGGCTGTCAAATTAAGCTGAGATAATGGCCCCCTATCTGTAGACATACCGCTTTTGTGATGTTGCATCTGGGTTGCGCGCTGAGGTTGATTGTCTGGAGCGGCACTGGCAATGCCAGCCATTCCCAATAAAGTTGACGCTGATACTAAGGTTGCGAGGGTTAGGTTTTTCATTATGTTTTCCTTTTGGAATGAATATTAGAAATACTAGGGTTTTTTCAATTTACAGTCTTGCAAATCGTTATGAACCCTTTGAGAAAACAGTGTTCTGTTGACAAGACAAATCATAAGCGATTGTGATGTTGCATAGATTTATAAAACTTTAAGAAAGGTAAAGATTGTCACTACTAGGCCTTTGTCTCTTGTAAACTTATGCACTGCATTAGCTGAGCGGCTAAACAACTATGACTCATAAAGCATTAACTTATATCTGGATTTTATAGATATCATTGAAACCAATATCATCGATTTTTTTTTAAATTTAGGATTTTTTATGACTCATATTTTGCTTGCTGACGACGACGAGCTGACCCAATTACTACAAGAGTATCTGCATAATCATGACGTCAGCTGCGATTGTGTATACGATGGCGAGCAAGTACTGAAGCGACTACAGGATCCGGGGTATCAATACGATCTGTTAGTGCTGGATATTATGATGCCAAAAATCGATGGTCTGAGCGTCCTGCGTCAGCTTCCTACGACCAGTCAAATTCCAGTGATTATGCTAACAGCAAAAGGCGATGAGATTGATCGTATTATTGGGCTTGAGCTTGGCGCTGATGATTATATTGCTAAACCCTGCAATCCAAGAGAGCTATTGGCTCGTATTAACGCCGTTATTAAGCGCTCGACCCTAATATCAACCGATATAGCACCGCTCAATCATGATCGATTGCTACTGGATCAAGGCCACCGCATTTGTAAAATAGATGGACTTGAGCTGCAAGTAACAGGTACTGAGTTTGACTTATTAGTCGCCTTATTAAAGCAGCAAGGTGAAGTGGTCAGTAAAGAATGGCTGTCACAAACTGTCCTTCAGCGTGAGCTACAACCTTTTGATCGTAGCCTTGATGTTCATGTGTCTCGCCTTAGAAAAAAACTTCGGCCTTTTCATGACGATCCTATCAAAGCCATACGTGGCAAGGGTTATCAATTGGTACTTTGATGAATAATTTTAAGTCATATATGCGCTTACTAAATCTAGCCCCTTCTTTGTTTTGGCGACTATTCATAAGTTTATTACTGATGCTATTGGTGATGTCTACTATATCTATTGGTATAGAGAGGTGGATAAATGCGCAAGCATTAGAATCACGAATGGCGTTGCAAGTTGCGCACTTAGTGACGGTTAGACAGGAGGTTGTCCAAGCCTTGGAATCAGGCGATTATAAAAAGGTGCGACAGATTTATCGTAGTACACGTGGTCTTACAAACCAGCTGCTTATTATTGATGAACAGGGACTACCCTTTCATTATCGATTCAAACCTGATTGGGTTAAAGAGTTTTCAGAAAATAATAGGGAGCCCAAGACTGCCAATCAACAAGCCTCTCCAACTGAGCGCATGATTCAACACGTCATACCAGATACCAGTTACTACCCTGAGTTACAGGATATCTCTGTTGTGACTCCAGATAATTATACTTATAAAGTACAGCTACAACCTCGTCTGCCTTTACATGAGCTTGTCGCGTTACAAAGAACACACCTACCTATGCGCATCAGCATTATTTTACTCTTTAGTGTTTTGGCGTGTTATTGGTTTAGTCGCACTTTGTCCAAACGGATTCGCCTCGTTCAACTTAAAGTACACCGTATGAGCGAAGGAGATTATCTAGTTGGGGATGACTTATCACAGTTAGGGGATGATGAGCTTGGCATACTCGCAAAAGATGTTGCAGGTTTGTCTAATAGACTGGCTGATAGCGAGATGTCTCGTAAGCAGATGCTCAGCGACATCTCTCATGAGTTACGCTCGCCACTAGCGCGTCTTGAAGTGGCGACTGAGCTGACTCGGGATTATGCACCCAATGCGACGCATTATCTTGACCGTATTCAAAAAGAGTCCACTCGAATGAATGAGCTGATTGGGCAAATTATTCATATTCAATCACTGCAAATGCAGCGCTATGTGGCGCGCCCTGAGGACTGCGAGTCGATAGATATAGCAATGCTCCTTGATGAGATTGGTCAGGACGTGAGTTTTGAGTTTTATGACAAGCACGTTGAATGGCAATGTTTGAGAAATAAGGACAATAGTAGTGATGATGAGCTTTCATACCTTATAATCGGTAATCGAGAGCAACTGCATAGCGCTTTTGAAAATGTGATTCGTAATGCCTTTATCCATTCAAACTCACATTCTATCGTCTCATCTAAGATTGAAACTATTAAGCTTACACATCAAACATCGACAATAAAAATAAGCATTATAGATCAAGGAGCAGGCATAGATAATGATAACCTAGAGCGTATATTTCAGCCTTTTGTACGCCTAGATGCGTCCAGACAACGCCCAACAAGCCCTACTGCTAACAGCATTGCTAATAAAACCCGTAAAAAAGAAGACGGTTACGGGCTTGGACTGGCTATTGCCCAGGCGATTATTGCCGCGCATAAAGGACAGATTAGCGCGCGCAATCGTGAAGATGGTGTCACAGGGCTCGTGGTTGAGATAGTATTACCCGTATCTACTTAACGATTTTTTATCATCCAGTGCCGTAAAACCACATCCTTTTAAGCATTGAAAAAGGTTTTAGACATTAGCCATCAAGCTACCGTAAATCATCAACGACCGCTAACATAGCAAGTAATGAGGCTTCTCCCAGTTTCATAGAACGCTCAGGCGACCAACCTGTATCGGCATCAGGCACATTATCATTATCTTTAAACGGCATCTCTAAAGTATTGGCCAGACAGTCAAAATGCTCCGCTACCCAATTAGTGGCAACTGTCATGTTCGCTGTGCCCGGTGCATCAATCTCATAACCATATTCCGACTGAAAGTCAGCGCTAGCGAGTTTCAATACCTCGGTGAATCTATCACGCAAATGTGCGAGGCGCTCACTATAACTTGGTGCCCCTTGAGAGCCTGCCAAAAACACATAAGGTAGCGCTTCATCACCATGCACATCATAAAACAAATCTACACCTGTGGCCTCCATTTTGTTGATGACGTGAAAGACCTCAGGGCTTCTCTCCAGACTTGGATTTGACCACTCACGGTTTAGATTAGCCCCTGCAGCGTTAGTACGTAGATGTCCGCGCACACTGCCATCTGGGTTCATATTTGGCACGATATAGACATTCGCTTTTTCTAACAGCTGTTTAGCCGTGGCATTGTCCTCATCGAGTAGGCTGTACAGCAGTCCTTCAATTAGCCATTCGGCCATCGTTTCGCCCGGATGCTGGCGCGCAATGATCCAAATGCTGCGTTTATTTACATCACTACTGCTATCGCCATTACCTATTTTTACTAAGGTCAAGTCGCGCTTATCAAGCGTTTCACCCAAATGCTCTAAAGTTGCTAACGGGTGCATTTGTACCGTCGCTAATAAATCTTGATGGCGCTCATAGCTGTATGGCGCAAAATAAGCAATTTGTATATTGTCATAAGCCATATCCACAGTTATGCTCAACTTGCCGTCTTTGTAGGTAGTGGGCAGACGAAACCAATCTTCGCGATCGTAGGAAGCGACCGCTTGGTAATTCTCCCAGCCCTTAACATAAGACGCCTCTCCTGCATTCATGATATTAAGAACATAATGGTCGCCAATCTCACCTGACAGGCGAAAGTTAAACCACTGAAAAAACTCGCGACCAGCGTCCGGTCGTATGGACAGTTGGATATCTTGTTTGTTCTCTAAACTTATAACCTCGATGTTACCGGCATCAAAATTGGCAGTGATACGCATATTTTTTCCTTAATATTACAGATAAATAGCACAGCTTAATGAGCAAGTGCATTATTTCGCAAACTTTCTATAGAGGTTGCCATATCCTCAGCTGATGCATGCACCGCTATACTATCTACATCACGCTGAGCAAAAGCACGTAAACCCATCACCTCAGCTTGTACTCGGCGCCCAAGTACAACAGGGCAACTAGCTTACGGCTGCTAACTTATGGCTACTCAGTATAACAGTGTCAAGCACTGAGCCAGCGTTAACGCTACGGACTATCAGGTACAAAAGGTAAAAGGAGTTCATTGGACTGCTACTATCTAGCAACAGGAGCCGCCCTGACATGATCAGCTGGGAAGTTGGCGCTAAAGGTTGAGCCCTGCCCTTCTACCGACTCAATCTGCAAAGTGGTGTCGTACTGATAGAGCACGTGCTTGACAATCGCCAGTCCCAATCCCGTGCCGCCCGTAGCGCGACTGCGCCCGCTATCCACTCGATAGAAGCGCTCAGTCAATCGGGCGACATGCTCTGGAGCAATACCAAGCCCATCATCGGTGACTGCAAACTGGCAGCCATCTGATGTCTTAGTCCAACTGATGACGATGTTGCCAGCTTTTGGGGTATATTTGATAGCATTAATAACGAGATTGGATAAGGCGCTGTTTAAATACATCTCTGAGCCATAAAGACCATCATAGGTGTCTATCTGCAAATGCAGCGTATGACCATACTCTTGGTTATATGCTTGCGCGTCGTCGTAGACGTGGGTGAGCAGCTTAGTCATATCGATATAATGTAGCTCATGGGTCTCTTCAATCTCAATCCGAGACAGCAATAATAGATCGTTAACGACTCTATTCATCCGCGCAGTCTGCTGCGTCATAAGCTCAAAACCGCGTCGCCATTGCGGCGGCATATCAGGTTGATCTGAGAAGTTTTCTAGATAGCCCATCAATACGGTTAATGGCGTTCGCAGCTCATGAGAGACATTAGCCACGAAGTCGCGGCGCATTTGTTCTAAGTGGTGTAAACGAGTTACATCATAAATGATAAGTAACTTCTCGTCGCCAAAAGGCGTAAGCTCACATTTCAAATATCGATTGGGATCGCGCCATGACGCTATATGGACACCATCATTGGGTATCGTCATAGTCTGATAATATTGCCGGAACTCAGGAACGTCAATAAAGTCAAAAATGCTTTTGCCTTGATCTACTGACTGCAATAGTAATAGATCCTGCGCCGCCTGATTCCACCACTCCAACCCATCATCGTCATTGAGCAAAATCACTGCATCTCGCAGAGCTCCCAAGGCGCTACTGATCTTTTTGAGTTGCTTGGTACTGTTCTGAGTAGATACTTGCTCCTGACTGTTTTTTTGCACATTGTCTTTTTGCATAGGTTTTGTCTCTACACTGACCTTCGGCGTTAGCATGTTTATTGACTATCCTTAATATTGGCTACATTACAATCGATACGGTTTTAAATAGTACTCTCGTTATTCAATCAGACCAGAAAACCGATACCCTGTACCGCGCACCGTTTGAATAAACGTATGGCAGCCAAAGGGCTTTAGTAACTTACGTAGCCGGCGAATGTGCACATCAATCGTTCGATCCTCAATATAGACATTGCCGCCCCAGACCTGATCTAACAGCTGCGGGCGCGTGTAGGCACGCTCCGGATGGCTCATAAAAAACGCCAATAAACGATACTCTGTAGGACCTAAATCGATAACCTGATCATTCGCTGTCACTCGCTGGCTTTTGGGGTTTAGGCTCAGTGCACCTATTTCGATAGGTCTATCACTACTGAGTGCACTACTACGACGTAGTACCGCCTTGATCCTAGAGATCAATTCTCGGGTGGAGAAAGGTTTGGTCATATAGTCATCAGCGCCAGCATCGAGCCCGTGTACTTTGCTATCCTCTTCGCTTTTGGCAGTCAGCATAATGACGGGTATCTCAGCGAGCATCTCATCATTTTTTAGCATACGGCAAAAATCAACGCCGCTCTTATCTCCTGGCAACATCCAATCTAGCAAAATTAGCGCAGGCCTGTGATCAACGACTTGCTGATGAGCCTCTGAGATATCGGCCGCCTGCAAACTCTCAAAGCCTGCCATCTCTAGCGTCATCATCACCATCTCACGAATTGCAGGTTCATCATCAACAATCAAAATTTGCTCGTTGTGCATACTACAGCCTTGTTTTTTAACATACTAATAGGAAATGAAAAGTCGATAAGTACTGATTAGCGTCTGTCCATTAAACACAATAATTATGACAGTTTAATGACAGTAATCCTATCGCCAAACCGCTCTTAAATAAATCTATCCCTGCCAACCTCATAAGAATGAAGCGTGACGTATTTTTTTGAGGCGATCTTAATTTATAAAAAACACTCTATGTCATCAAACTGTCATATTTGCTCGGCACAATGTGCTCATCAACCGCCAAGACAGGTTGTCGAAAAACACAAGTAGCAATACCGCAGTAGCGGAAGTGCTAATTATAACTGCTCAATAATGACAAATAGTGAACTTTAGGAGAAACAATGCGTTATTCATTTATGGCTGTCGCCATCATAAGCACTCTAAGTTTAACCGCTTGCAATAGATCTGCCGATAGTAACTCAAGCACTGAATCAACTGCTTCAGCCCAATCGAGCGCGGCCTCTACTCAGAGCGCTAATACCGCATCAGCTGAAAACGTGTCGATGAATATCACCGGCGCAGGTGCTTCTTTTCCGCAGCCTATCTACGCTAAGTGGTCAGCGGACTACAATGCAGCGACCAAAGGCCAAGTGAACTATCAGTCTATCGGCTCATCAGGCGGCATCAAGCAAATCACTGCAGGTACGGTTGATTTTGGGGCATCGGATGCGCCAATGACGCCAGAAGAGCTAGAAAAAGAAGGCTTGATTCAGTTCCCAACCGTTATCGGTGGCGTGGTTCCTGTCGTGAACATCGAAGGCATCGAGCCTGGCGCACTAAAGCTTGACGGTAAAGTATTGGCAGACATCTATCTTGGCAACATCAGCAAGTGGAATGACGCGGCAATCAAAGCGCTAAACCCAGACTTGACGCTACCAGACAGCCCAATCACTACTGTATTCCGTTCAGACGGCTCAGGCACGACCTTTAACTTCACGGACTACTTGGCAAAAGTATCACCAGAGTGGCAAAGCAGTGTCGGTGTGGACAAAACCGTTAAGTGGCCAACCTCTGACCGCGGCGCGGCAGGTAAAGGCAATGAAGGTGTGGCAAGCTACGTGAACCGTATGCAAAACTCTATCGGCTATGTGGAATACGCGTACGCGAAGCAAAACAACATGTCACACGCGACCTTGAAAAACGCAGCGGGTAACTTTGTACAGCCGTCAATCGACAGCTTTGCTGCTGCAGGCGACATCGATTGGTCTCAGCAAGAAGGCTTCTATAAAGTCATTACCAACTCAGAAACTGACCAAGCATGGCCAATCGCTGCGGCGACCTTTATCTTGGTTCACAAGCAGCCACAAGATCCAAAACAAGTGGCAGGCGTGCTGAACTTCTTTAACTGGGCGTACGACCAAGGCGACGCGGCAGCTACAGATTTGGACTACGTGCCATTCTCAGATACTGCTGTGGCACTGTTTAAAGACAGCTGGAAACAAGTGGTTGATAAAGATGGCAACCCTGTCTATACCCCACAGTAAGAACCGTTAACGCATGACGTCTGTAACCAAGCCGAGGGGCGGATCGCAGGCGTCGTTGCATCGCTTGTATTTAGCGCATCTATTCGAGTAATGAGAGTAACGTTGAGGTGACTATGGTAGGGCACAATCTGCAAACACAATTGGCAAAACAAAAGCGCTGGGATGCTGTCTTTGTAAATACCACCAAAGCAGCGGCGGTGTTTGTGCTGCTGAGCTTAGGGGCAATTTTGGTCTCTTTGATTGTTGGTGCATGGCCAAGTATGCAAACCTTTGGCTTTGACTTTTATACCAGCAACAACTGGGATCCTGTCGCAGGCGAGTACGGGGCGCTGGCACCGATTTACGGTACGGTGATGACCTCGATTATGGCGATTGTGATTGCAGTGCCTATCAGCTTTGGTATTGCCATCTTTTTGACTGAGCTGTGCCCAACCTTTTTAAAGAAGCCTTTGGGCATCGCTATTGAGCTGCTCGCGGGTATTCCCTCTATCATCTATGGCATGTGGGGTCTGTTCGTATTTGCGCCGTTTTTTGGTAATAACATCCAGCCGTGGCTGACCGAGCATTTGGGCGATTTGCCTGTGATTGGCAAGCTGTTCGTCGGTGCGCCGATGGGTATTGGTCTGTTTACCGCCGCGCTTGTTTTGGCGATTATGATTATTCCCTTTATCGCCGCGACCATGCGTGATGTGTTCTCAGTGGTGCCCAATTTGCTCAAAGAATCAGCCTACGGTATGGGCGCGACCACATGGGAAGTGATGTTTAAAATCATCTTGCCTTATACCAAAACAGGGGTGGTTGGTGGCGTAATCTTAGGTCTTGGCCGGGCGCTTGGCGAGACCATGGCGGTGACCTTCTTGATTGGTAATACCTTTAACATCAACCCAAGTATGTTCGCCTCTGGCGTGTCGATTACCTCGGCGCTGGCCAACGAATTTGCCGAAGCCTCTGACCCACTGCACTTGGCGTCACTGCTACACCTTGGCTTGATTCTATTTATGATTACTTTCGTGGTGCTGAGTATCTCGCGCTTGATGTTACGCAATATGGACAAGCGCGCAGGACACTAAGTCGGCGCGCACGGTTTACTACTTTTAATAAGCGTTATGTTGTATGAACGGTCAATCCAGCGACCGATGAATCAAAAGGAATATGTGCATGTCTAGCTTGACTGCTGTGTCACCTGTCTCAACCCCGCCCGCGCAAAAGATTGACCGCGGCTTATACCGCCGCCGCCGTATGTGGAACAAGGTCGGACTGGGCTTTGCGTCTTTTGCCATGGTCTTTGGTTTGTTTTGGCTGCTTTGGATTTTGGTCACGCTCGGTATCGAAGGCATGAGCGGCTTGATTGAGATGCCAGTATTTACCGCAGACACGCCGCCGCCGATGACAGAGGGTGGTTTGCGCAACGCCATCGTGGGTTCAATCATGATTGCCAGTAGCGGTTTGTTTATCGGTGCGCCGATTGGCATGTTGGCGGGTATTTATTTGGCGGAATTTTCAGGCGGCAACAAGCTGGGTCAAGTCATTCGTTTTTTAAATGACATTTTGCTGTCGGCACCCTCTATCGTGATTGGTCTGTTCGTCTATGCCTTGATGGTAAAAGGCGGCAGCTTTTCAGGTTGGGCAGGGGCGTGCGCTTTGGCACTCATCGTAATTCCTGTGGTGGTGCGTACTACTGAAAACATGCTGCTGCTCGTGCCCAATACCTTACGCGAAGCGGCGTATGCGCTTGGTACGCCTAAGTGGAAACTGGTGTTAAGCGTAACGGTAAAAGCAGCGCGCGCAGGCTTGACCACAGGGGTGTTGCTCGCATTTGCCCGTATCACGGGTGAGACCGCGCCTTTGCTATTTACAGCGCTGAACAACCAATACTTTAGCTTAGATATGAGTAAGGCCATGGGCAACATGCCAAACACCATTTATCAGTTTGCCATGAGCCCTTATGACAACTGGCATGCTTTAGCTTGGGCAGCGGCGCTATTGATTACCTTTACGGTGCTTGCGCTCAATGTCATCGCCCGTTATATCGGTGCACGTGAGCGTCATTAATCACGGCCGCGACTCAGCCATTGCCACACAAACGCATATCAGACAGAAAAAAAGGATACTCCCATGACCGACACCGCTATCAAGACACCAAAGACCAAATCCGTATTTACAGAAGAAAGCACTGCCGTGAACACAAAAACCACCCAGCCACCTGTATCGGCCCCTGTTATCAACACACAAGCCAACACACAGACGCAGACAGGTGCCAGCAGCACAACAGAAGAAGCAACGCCAGCAGCGAAAATGCAAATCCGTGATTTAAACTTCCATTACGGTGATTTTCATGCACTAAAAAACATCTCTATCGACATTCCAGACCGCAAAGTGACCGCGTTTATCGGGCCATCAGGCTGCGGTAAATCAACCCTGCTGCGTACTTTTAACCGCATGTATGATTTGTATCCCAACATGCGCGCGGATGGGCAAATCATCCTTGATGGGCAAAATATCTTAGACAAGTCGGTCGATGTCAATTTGCTACGCGCTCGTGTCGGCATGGTGTTCCAAAAACCGACACCGTTCCCGATGTCTATTTTTGATAATGTTGCCTTTGGTGTGCGTCTGTACGAAAAACTGTCTAAAGCGGATCTGGCCGAACGTGTCGAATGGGCACTTAAAAAAGCGGCACTGTGGGATGAGGTTAAAAACAAGCTAAACGCCTCAGGTCTGTCACTCTCAGGTGGTCAGCAGCAGCGCTTGTGTATCGCGCGCGGCGTGGCCACCAAACCTGAAGTATTGCTTCTCGATGAGCCAACCTCCGCCCTTGACCCCATCTCAACAGGTGCGATTGAAGACTTGATTGAAGATTTAAAACAAGACTACACCATCGCGATTGTGACCCACAATATGCAGCAAGCGGCGCGTATCTCAGACTACACCGCCTATATGTATCTGGGTGATATGGTTGAGATTGGCAAGACCGACCAAGTCTTTACCAACCCTACGCAAAAAGCGACCGAAGACTACATCACAGGTCGTTACGGTTAAGTTGCCATAATTGCTACCGATGCCGCTCTGTTGCGGCATCTTTTTTGTCTTATTTTTGCCTTATGAGGACACCATCATGCCGCATCAAATGGCGCACACCTCGCGCAGCTTTGACCATGATTTAAAAGAAACCACGACCTTATTTTTGCACATGGGCGCGCAAGTGGATGAGCAGGTAGCGCATGCCATGCGCGCCTTGATTGAGAGCGACAGCACGCTAGCGGAGCAGGTGATTGAGCACGACAGCCATATCAATCAAATGGAAGTGCAAATTGATGAGCATATTTTGCTGCTCTTAGCGCGTCGCCAACCTGCCGCGCGTGATTTGCGCTACGTGATGGCGATGAGTAAAGGCGTGGTCGATATCGAGCGCATCGGCGATGAAGCGACCAAAATTGCGCATATGGCCAAACAAATCGCCGCCGAAAATCACAACACCTATTGTCACCATGAAGTACAGCACCTGAGCAACCAAGTACGCTTGATGCTGAACAATGCGCTGCTGGCTTTTGAAAAACTACACGCCAATGAAGCATTTGAAGTGATGCGCGATGATGGTAGTGTTGACTTCGAGTACCAGTCGGCGCTAAGGGCGCTGATGACGTATGTCATGGCAGATGCGCGTCAAGTCACACAAGTGATGAATTTGATGTGGGTACTGCGCGCGCTTGAGCGTATCGGCGACCATGCGCGCAACATCGCCGAGCTGGTAATTTATATCAGTAGCGGCACGGACGTGCGCCACAGCGATTTTCATACCGTCAAGCAAGCGGTCGATGCGTCAAAAGACAAGGGGCTGTCCTAGATAAGCAAAATTATTTAGGATAGCACTATGAGAAAGAGTAAACTAAGTTGGCATAAACAAAACAGACTCATCGAGTTATTTAATTTAAAAGGTTTACTAGGTACCTTGACTTCCTCCCCTCCCTAAAGTGAGGGGATTCCTACTAAAGACGGCCAAGCCCGACCGCGAGAATGTTTTTTGCTCCATTAACATCACGTTGGTGGGTCGTTTTACAAGAACGACAAAACCATACTCTTATACCAAGACCTTCTCTACCTTTCGGACTGTCTTGGCGGGAGCCGCAACACGAGCAGGTTTGGGTGCTGTACGCTTCATTGACTTCAAGATAGTGGCAACCTGCGTTCGCGCATTTGTAATCCAGTTGCCGCTTAATCTCAAACCAACCAGCATCATAGACGGATTTGGCCAGTTTGGATGAAGTGAATGATGTTGATTTAATCTTTCCAACAACGATTAGGCTGTTGGCTTTAACAAGCTTTGATGTGAATTTATGGATCAGATCTTGGCGGGTGTTTTTGATCTTGGCGTGAATGGCACGGACCCGTTTTTTATTCTTGGCTCTTTGGGCAATGGCCAGTTTTTCGGCGTATTGATGGGTCAGCTTAGTGGTTAGAACATCGCCATTACTACTGACCGCTGAATCCTTACAGCCTAAATCAATACCGACTTGGCCAGTGCCGCACTTAATCTTTGGAAATTCTTTAACGGTGATACAGGCATACCAGTAGCCGCGATTGTCTTGCACTAGCTCCAGAGTATTGATGCGGTACAGGGCTAGGTTATAGCTGTCCCATAGATCTATAGTAAGTTTTTTGCCTTTAGCGAGGCTTAGTTGGATAGTGGACTTAAGGCTTTTCTTGCCTGATTGACGGGTTGCTAGATGCTTAATAGCGGTCTTTTTAAAAGGAATCCAGCCCAAACTTCTTCTCTTGGCCTTTGGGTTGTTGGTGCGCCAGTTGAGTTTGGCTTTTTTAAACTGTTTTCGGCTTTTGGAGTGAACCTCACTAATCGCTTGCAAGGTTTGGCTGTGCAGATTTAGGTATTCACCCGCCCCTTTGGTATAAGCGGCCAAGTCATAGGCTGAAAAGAATTTGCCAGTGCGCTGTAAATGTTTAAAACTCAGCTCATTGACGTAGTTCCAGACAAAATTAACTGCACCAGCTAAGATATTAAGCTGAGTGGCGTGTTTGTCTTTGATGCGTAGTTTGAGCGTTTTCATGGATTAATTATGATCTCAATGCAGTTGTTTATCAAGGTATTCACAATATTGTACGACAACGACTGACGTCTGATATCTACGCCCTAGAAGGACGTGGTTTTACGGCGCTGAATGATAAACACCCTTCCTGCCGGCACACGAACGGCTAAGTCTTTACCCTCACCGCTTCCTGAGCAAGCAAACATGAACGTCTGCATGCTCTAGAAGGCGCGCTGCGAGCATGCAACCTGCCGAACCCCACCAACCACGACATAATCAAATTCTATTTTGATATTCTTGTGGTATGCACGCTTGAATTATAATAGTAATTGTAATTACCTTATTGCTGGTTTATAACTATAAACTAAGCATAGGATTTACTGCTTTTATTCTAGATATCCCACTGACTCATTGCAATAAAATGCTTTACAATGGTAATTTTTATTATCATCACTGAATAGTTTGAGCGAAAAGTTAGTTAAATAATGAGCCTATAAGGAACAATAAGATATGCCACCTACTCGATCAAAACCGCCTTCTAACTCTAATCGTAAAAACAAAACTGGCCAACCAAAGAGCAGTAAACTTAAAAAAGACACGCGTACTACGCCTTTAGCTGTAGCGCCTCTGAGTGAGATGCGTCCTGCGACATTAGAGAAAGTAGAAAAAGCGGTTCGTCTGCTTTTTGCCGATAGTGATGCCAGCGATATTACTATGATACAAATTGCCAAGACGGCAAATGTGTCACTGCAGACGCTTTATAAGTACTTTGGCGATAAGCAAACGGTACTTTATACCATTATGGATTTAGTGCTAGGCAGACTTGCCACTAGAATGATGGATCATCTGCAAGGTATCGATAGCGTTGAAGATCGCCTGCGTAAAACGCTATGGGTATGCTTAGATTTTGTCGATACGCATCCAGACGCGGTGATGGTGCTGTCTAAAGTCTCGATAGCGCGTTTTCATAACATCGCAATTTATAATAATAAAGAGCTAATTAATGCATTTTTAAGCGTGCTTGAAGATGGTCAAAAGCGCGGAGTATTAGTAGACACTGTGCCACTGCACATCTTATTTGATGTGTTTATGGGCTTTATTAGTCGCCTTGGTATTATGCAAACAATTCGTCAAGCAGAGGCACCACTAAACGCAAATTTTGATGCTTTATTTAGTATATTGTGGCGCTCTATGTCGAAGCCTGAGTTATCCGACTTATAAGCAGATCATTCATTCAAACCCAGCTATTAAAAAGCTAATTTAGTTAAACTCAGTTTTTTAATAGCCTTTAAACTAAAGCGTTTTTTACGCTTTATTGGCCGCTTTTCTCAGCTCATGACGTAATATTTTACCGACAGTAGATTTTGGCAGCTCGTCTATAAATTCGATATGGCGAGGACATTTATAGCCGGCTAAATTTTTCTTTACACAGCATTTTTATATCCTCCGCCATTAAGTTTTCATCAGCCTTAACGATATAGGCTTTGACCGCCTGTCCTTGGCTTTTATCAGCAATACCAACGACAGAGCACTCGGCAACATTGGGTTGAGTCTCGATGACGTTTTCGACTTCATTAGGATAAACATTAAAGCCGCTGACGATGATCATATCTTTTTTGCGGTCGTATATTTTGATGAAACCTTGCTCATTCATCGAGGCGATATCACCGGTTTTTAGGTAGCCATCAGCAGTGAAAAATTTGGCATTATCGATATTATGATAGGTTGTGATGACGTTATCGCCTTTGATACACATCTCGCCCACCTCATTTAAACCTAGCACCTCATCCCCATCATTGCGAATACTAATATCCACGCCAGGTAGCGGCAAACCGACGTTGCCCGTGTACTCGGTACCATCAAATGGATTGGCAGTTCCTACGCCTAGTGTCTCAGACATCCCCCAGCCTTCCAAAATAGGCAGTCCTGTGATTTCAAGCCAGCGTTTGGCCGTCTCAGGCGTGGCTGCCATACCGCCCACTACCGTTAATTTACATTCTGAGAAATCCAGTTTACGAAAGTCAGAATGGCTGACAAAAGCTTGAAACAGCGTGTTCACCCCGGGCAGCAGATGAAAAGGACGTTTGGCTAAAATTTTAATAAAGCTATCAAGGTCACGCGGGTTAGTGACTAAAGTCAGATGCTGACCGACCGTTAAGCCAACTATCGAGCAGATAAAAGCATAGATATGATACAGCGGCAGGGCAATAATGGTATTCATCTGCACGTTATCAGCCATACCAGCATAGACCGGTTTGAACCATTCAACGTACTGATAAGTCGCGGTGACGACATTTTTATTATTGATTAAGATACCTTTAGCAACCCCTGTCGTGCCGCCAGTATATTGCAACATGAGTAAATCATCTGGGCTGATGTCTGGACGCGTATAAGGTAGGATTTTGGCTTGTTTTAGTAGCGCTTTATAACTGATGACGCTGTAGCTAGCATTGGATGTCAGCTGATAACTAGGAACGGCTTTTTTTAGATATTTTGCGGCGATATCTATTGCCATCCCCTTAGCCGCTCCTAACATATCGCCAATTTTACTAACGACGACGGTTCTGATAAGAGTTTCATCGATTATTGTTTCAAGCGTATTACAAAAAGGTTCTAAAATAAAAATGGCTTTTGCATCGGAGTCAATCAGCTGATGCTTTAACTCGCGAGGGCTATACAGCGGGTTAATGAGGGTGGTCACCATACCTGCACGTATAACACCGATGACAATAGGCAGGTACTGATGAACATTCGGCATCATAATAGCTATGACTGAGCCTTTAGCGAGTCCCAAATTTTGAATCCAAGCGGCAATCTGCAATGACATGCTATCGATTTGCGCATAGGAGTAGCTGACGCCCATATTGCTAGTAAACTGACGATCAGCAAACGCTTGCAATTTATCATCAAATATATCTAGCACCGTACTATGTGGTCGATCTATATAGGCATTAACCCCCGCTGGATAACCCTGTGTCCAAAACTTATCCATAACTTACCTTCCTTGGTAATCGATTTATAGTAGATAATGTTGACCCTGCATCCACAAAAACTAGCTTTTAAATTCAGTCTTTTATAACTTGCCATCCTAATGTTGTCTGGTGCTCATCTTGATGGGCAAATAGTGGATGACTCTTGGCCTCCTCTAAGCTCAGTACTGGCGTTACACAAACGTCTGTAGTCTCAAAAGCTTGCTGCCAAAACTCAAGCGGTTGACTGGCAAACTTATCACTGACTTTTGTGGCCGCCTCACGGCTTTCAGGCAGGTTTGGCATCACCCCGCGCTGCCAATGCGCGTCTTTGAGCTCAGGCAGCCCCAATACCTCGCACAGCCCTTGCCAAAATTTTAGCTCTAGTGAGCCTACCGCTATGTAGCGTTTATCAGACGTTTGATATAAGCGATAACAAGGCAATAGTCCACCCAAGAAGTCATAATTTGGCGGCGGGTTTTGTCCTGAGAAGCTTTTGACGAGCTCCCCTGTCGCTTTTGGCATGACCATATGGTTATACAAGCTATGAGTCATACTCATCGCAACATGGCGACCTTTACCTGTGCGCTGTGCGGCGAATACCGCTGCTAACAAGGCAATTACTGCCGTATCACTACCACCTGCCAAATCGGCAAACTGAATGTTAGGCATGGCCTGCTCACCAGTTGCTGTGCGCAGCTGATCAAGTACGCCACTCATCGCCATAAAGTTGATATCATGACCGGCTTTATCTGCCCAGTCGTGAGCGATTTGAGCGTTATCACTATCGTTAGTCATGCCGTAACCCGTAATAGAGACGATAACCAATTTTGGATTAATAGCATGTAAGGTTTGGGCGTCTAACCCCATCCCTTTTAGCACCCCAGGGCGAAAGCTATCGAGCATGACATCAGCGTCTTTGAGATGCGCTTTGATAACCTCTATGCCTTTGGGGTCGCGAAAATCAACCTTACCGATAGTTTTGCCGTGATTTAAAGCTTCAAACAAGCCGCCTAAAGCGCGGGCAGGATCGCCGCTTTTTGGCTCAACCTTGGTAATCTCAGCGCCCAAATCCGCAAGCAGACGCGTGGCAAAGGGCCCAGGTAGGTTGCGCGTCAAATCTACAACGCGCAGTCCTTGTAAGCAGTCGCTCATACCCTCTATTGCGTGAGCTAAATTAGCCATCCACAAACTCCTCGCCACTTGCAGCCATATCTACCAAAATCTTAGCCGGCTCAAAACGCTCGCCATATTGCTTGGCTAGCTCACGGCTACGAGCGACAAAGCGCTCGACACCCATGGAGTTGATAAACTGCAAAGTGCCGCCTTGGTTTGGAGCAAAACCCCAACCAAAGATAGAGCCGATGTTGGTATCTGCGACCGAGCGCACCACGTTTTCTTCAAAACATTTCGCCGACTCGTTGGCTTGAATAAACATCAAGCGATCGACTAGATCTTGTTGCGAGGGCTGCTCGCTACTGGTTGGATAGAGCTCGGTCAGCTTAGGCCATAGATGCTTGTCGCCTTTGTCTGGATAGTCATAAAAGCCTTTGCCGTTCTTTTTACCTTCGCGCTCATGCTCTTTGACTAAGGTTTTAAGAATGTCGTAAGAGGGACGCATCGCCATGGTTTTACCCTCCACCTCCATATCTTTTTGCTGTTGCTCGCTAACATGCAGCGCTAAGCTTAACGACACCTCATCTTGTAGCGCTAAGGGCGGCATAGGCATACCCGTCTTTAGACCTGCGACCTCAATACTGCGGGGATGCACGCCTTCGCCTAGCATAGCGACGCCTTCTGAGACATAAGTACCAAACACCCGCGAGGTATAAAAGCCGCGACTATCATTGACGACGATTGGGGTTTTGCCGATTTGACCGACGTAATCAAAAGCTTTGGCTAAAGTTGCATCATCGGTTTGCGCGCCTACGATAATCTCAACCAACGGCATCTTATCAACTGGCGAGAAGAAATGCAGACCGATAAACTGCTGCGGGCGCTGGCTGGCCTCAGCCAGTCCGGTGATAGGCAGAGTTGAGGTATTAGACGCATAAACGGCCGTTTCTGGTATAACGGCTTCCGCTTGCTCAGTACACTTAGCTTTGATTTCACGGTTTTCAAACACCGCTTCAATTATCAAATCACAATCTTTTAGGTCGTCATAGGAGACGGTTGGTTTAATACGAGCTAGCAGCGCTTGTTTTTTGTCCTCGGTAGAACGTTTACGGCTGATGGCTTTATCTAAAATAGTCTCAGAATAGGCTTTGCCCTTTTCAGCTCCTGCTATATCTGTATCGAGTAAAACCACATCGATACCGACTTTAGCCGTGACATAAGCGATGCCTGCGCCCATCATACCCGCACCTAAGATACCCACCTTTTTGGTTTGATAGCGCTCAAAGCTATCAGGACGTGATTGGCCTTTTTTGATGTTGTTAAGCTGCGTCCAAAGCGTGCTGATCATATTTCTAGATTCAGGCGATAGCACACAAGCGGCAAAATAGCGCGACTCAAGCTCAAGGCCAGTGTCGATATCGACAATGCATCCTTCAAAGACGCAAGACATTATATGAGTGGTCGCAGGATAATTACCATGCGACTTTTGATTCGCCATCGCAGGCGCGATAGAGAATACTTGTACTACTTTTGGATGCTTGCTATCACCGCCGGGAATTTTAAAGCCCTTTTTATCCCAAGGCTGCTTTGCTTGCGGATTGGCTTTGATCCACGCTTTGGCTTGCGCTAACATATCTTCATTGTCCGTCGCTATAGCGTCGATAAGACCGATATCCATTGCGGCTTTAGGCCGTAGCTCTTTGCCTTGGGTCATTAGCTCTAGCGATTTTTGAATGCCAACTAGCCTTGGTAGACGCTGAGTACCACCGCCGCCAGGTAGCAAGCCAAGTTTGACTTCTGGCAGACCCAGCTTAGTCTTTGGCGAGTCAATCGCAATGCGATAATGACAAGCTAATGCCAGCTCCAACCCGCCGCCAAGCGCCGTTCCTGTCATCGCAGCCACGACGGGCTTGCCTGCGGTCTCAAGCCTGCGGAGGCTGCCTTTTAATTCTTCAACCAAGTCAAAGGCTTGCTGCGCGGTTTGTATATTAGAGAGCTGATCGATATCTGCGCCAACCACGAAACTGTTTTTTGCCGAGGTTAGAATTAAGCCTTTCGCAGAATCATCACCAATAAAGCTGTCCGTCACAGTCGCAAAAGCGTCGTTAAAACCATCGCCGATAACGTTCATTTTACGATCGCTTTGATCGATAGATACGGTGATGATACCCTCATCATCCCGCTCAGCTGAAAAATTTGCTAGCTTGTTTATTGCATCAAAGCTGTCTGTAGTCGTTGTCATTTTTTGTCCCTTAAATGATCTCTTAGTTATCACTATCTATTTAACAGGTAGAGTGTTATACGCGCTCAATGATGGTGGCAATACCCATACCACCGCCGACACATAAGGTAAGCATGGCGGTTTTAAGATCACGGCGCTCAAGCTCGTCGAGCACCGTTGTCATCAGCATCGCACCTGTAGCACCAAGCGGATGACCCATAGCGATAGCGCCGCCATTGACGTTGACGATATCAAGCGAGATGCCAAGATCATCCGCTGTATTCATAGGGACAGCGGCAAAAGCTTCATTAATCTCCCAAAGATCGATATCGGAGGCTTGCATACCCGCCTTGTCGAGTGCTTTTCTACAAGCAGGGGTTGGACCTGTGAGCATGATCGAAGGCTCAGAGCCTATGACTGAGGCCATCGTAATCTTGGCTCGTGGTTTCAGACCGGCTTTTTTGCCTGCAGCAGCGCTGCCGACTAGGCATAACGCGGCACCATCGACGATGCCTGAGGAATTGCCCGCATGATGCACATGATTGACAGTTTCGATAGTGGTGTATTTATCTAAAATCACACTATCAAAACCCATTTGACCAGGCATAGCAAAAGAAGGGTTTAGGCCTGCTAGCGTCTCAGGCGTCGTACTGGGACGAATAGTCTCATCTTTCGCTAATAGCAGCATACCGTTGAGATCTTTGACAGGTACTACTGACTTATCAAAATAGCCCTGCTCCCAAGCTTTGGCAGCTCTTTGGTGTGACTGGGTAGCGAACGCATCGACATCGCTGCGACTAAAACCTTTGAGCGTGGCTATGGTATCGGCACCCACCCCTTGTGGGACAAAACCAGTACCGTCATTGACCCGTGGATCCATGTACCAAGCACCGCCATCAGAACCCATAGGCACACGGCTCATTGACTCGACGCCACCAGCGACGACCATGTCCTCCATACCCGACATGACTTTTGCTGCGGCAAGGTTGATCGACTCAAGCCCTGAGGCGCAGTATCTAGACAGCGTGACGCCTGCAACGCTTTGATCCCAATCGGCATCGAGCACGGCAATACGCGCGATATCAGAACCTTGTTCGCCAACGGGTGTCACACAGCCGAGTACCACATCATCGACTAGACTTGTATCCAAATGATGACGCTGCTGCATCTCTTTTAATAAACCACGCACCAGCCAAATCGGCGATGCTTGATACAAAGAGCCGTCCTGCTTACCCTTGCCGCGCGGCGTACGGATACTGTCAAAAATATAAGCCGTCTCAGTCATAAAATTCCCTTTTTCTGTCCTTCAAATAAATTATTGTCACTAAGCCTTAATTCTAAGGCTGAACTTAATTGTCATAAATCCAGCTCTAGCTTTTATACTATATTCAGTTCGAAATACAACCGATACGCTAATGTATTCGTGCAGTTGTTATAAATTTTACTTGCGTGCTGTGTCGTTGCAGTCAGAGGCTGCGAAAAATTCATCCCAACCGCACTGTATCGTTTTTAAAGTGAATTAACTATAGCGATAATATCAATAAAACAGTGACTTAAAAAAATGGTTACATAAAGCGTGACGCCAGCTCTTTCATAATCTCATTAGTGCCGCCGTATATTTTTTGTACCCGAGCATCGGCATACATGCGAGCGATTGGATACTCTGACATATAGCCATAACCGCCAAACAGTTGCAGACACTCATCCATCGTTTTGCACTGTTTTTCTGTCACCCAGTACTTAATGAGCGAGGCTTGCGCGGCATCAAGTTTACCTTCTATTTGTGCCTCTACTGCTGAATCGCATAAGGTTTTTACCGCTAAATAATCCGCTTGCACCTCAGCGAGCTTAAAGCGCGTATTTTGGAAACCCCAAATCGGCTTGCCAAAAGCTTCACGCTGTTTGACATAATCGAGGGTCAGCTCTAAAGCCAGTTTCATAGCGCCGCAGCCACTCAGAGCAATAATCAGGCGCTCTTGTGGCAACTCCTGCATCATATGCATAAAGCCTAGACCTTCCATACCGCCGAGTATGTTTTTTTGTGGCACACGGACATTATCGAAGAATAGCTCTGAGGTATCTTGTCCGGTAAGGCCCGTCTTTTTGAGGTTACGACCGCGCGAAAACCCTTGTAGATCGTCTGTCTCAACTAGGATAAGAGAGACGCCTTGCGCGCCTTTGTCACGATCTGTTTTACACGCGAGTAGCACAACATTGGCATGCTGACCGTTAGTGATAAAGGTTTTTGAACCATTAATAATATAGTCGTCACCGTCTTTTGTCGCATAAGTCTTAATGGCCTGTAAGTCAGAACCCGTACCCGGTTCGGTCATCGCAATCGCGCCGATATAGTCGCCTGTTGCCATTTTTGGTAATATCGACTTTTTCTGATCTTCTGTGCCAAGCTTATAGATATAAGGCGCCACAATACCTGAATGCACCATACCGCCATACCCGGCTTGGTTCGCCTGCGCTTGCGCCAAAATGATAGCCGCTTCATGACCAAAATCACCGCCACCGCCGCCGTATGCTTCTGGTATTGAGGCACATAAAAAGCCCATCTCGCCCGCCTCTTCCCAAGCATCGCGATCGATCATGCCAGCCTCGCGCCATCCTTCGTCTCTGTCCTCCCAGCTTTGAAACATTTTTAGAGCACTGTCGTACACCATTTCGTGCTCTTCGGTCATCCACTTTGCTGAAAATGTTCTGATGCTCATAATGTCTTTCCTTGACAAGGTTTTCTAGTAATAATTAAATCAATAATGATAGTGCAAAACTTTTTATGGCAGGTTAATAATAAATAGTAATATTTATTACCCTTATAAATTCTTTGATACCGTCTTCAGATATCAAGCCATGGGATTTATACTAGAATAGCAAGTATTATGTTGCAACTCATATTTAAACAATGGTAATTATAATTACCATTGTTTAAATATGAGTTAATAGTTTGTATCAGTAACGCAATTGCTCATACTGATTATGAAAAAGTAAATAGCCGCGGGGTAGCAGCATAGGTAGATAAAATTAGATAACTGAAATGAGACTGAGATGAGATTGCTGGAGCTTTAAGAATTCTATATTAAGAGTCTTAAGTAAAGATGCTTGGTTAAAGAAGCTTAGTTGTGGAAGCTCGATTAAAAAAATGAAAATAAATCAGCATATAAGGGCCATATCGTTGATAACCTATCAAAGAATAGATAAGTAGAACAAGGTGAAAAAACAGGCCCTTTTGCATGAGATTTGAGAGATGACTTATAGGCTCAGACCCGCTCTATGACCATAGCCAGCCCTTGCCCGATACCAATGCATAAGCTAACGACCGCATATCGTCCACCCGTGCGCTGTAGCTCGCGCGCCGTACTTAACGCGAGCCTTGCACCTGATGCACCTAGCGGATGACCGACCGCAATCGCCCCGCCGTTTGGATTAACGCGGGTGTCATCAAAGTGAATATTCAAACCCTTTAGACAACCCAGTACTTGCGAGGCAAAGGCTTCGTTAATCTCGATGATGGACATATCATCAAGGGTCAAATTGGCACGTTTTAGTGCCAGTTTAATCGCCTCAACAGGACCCACGCCCATAATATTTGGCTCAACGCCCATCGCGCCTGAGGATAAAATCTTAGCGATAGGTTTAAACCCTAACCTTTCTTCTGCCTGCGTTGAGCCAATAATTAGCGCCGCTGCGCCATCGTTAATACCCGACGCGTTGCCTGCTGTGACCACGCCATTCTCATTCAAAGGTTTCAGTTTTTGCAAAGCATCCACAGTAGAGCTAGCGCGAGGATGCTCATCTTCCATTATCGCTTCGTCTGGTAATTTTTTACCTTGCGATACCCTAATGGGCGTGATTTCATCGTCAAAGAACCCGGCTTGTTTAGCAGCTTGATATTTCGCTTGCGAGGCGGCTGCGAATTTATCTGCTTCTTCTCGGCTGATATCGTATTTGCGCGCGACATTATCGCCCGTTTGCGGCATACTGTCGCTACCAAATGCTTTGGTTAAAACAGGATTGGGAAATCGGCTACCAATAGTGGTATCAAATACTTTAAAGTCGCGACTAAAAGGCTGCTCAGTTTTGGCAAACACAAATGGCGCGCGGGTCATGGACTCAACGCCACCTGCCAAAAATACATCCCCCTCGTTACAAGTGATACTACGAGCGGCATCAATGACAGTAGATAGCCCTGACGCACATAGACGATTGACGGTTTGACCGGGCGTTGTCACATCTAATCCCCCTAGTAATGCGGCATTGCGAGCAATATTGCGTGAGTCTTCACCCGCTTGGTTGGTATTGCCGATGAGCACTTCATCAAAGATATCGCTGGGCAGTTGGTGCTTTTCAACCAAAGCTTTTATCACTGCCGCGATCATATTATCGGGACGCACGGTGGCAAGTGCGCCGCCATGGCGACCAAAAGGGCTTCTTAAGCCATCATAAATATAGGCATCTAACATCACTTATCCTTGTTGTGTTTTAAGAGTGTATTTGATTAAAATATGGGATTTCGTAACTATACTTGGGCGCGCTAAGTCATTAATAAGCCATTAACCTAAATAGTTGTTTTGTTGAGTAAACAGAGAAATACTAAGCTTAGCGCGGCGCTGTAGCCAAGGGCTGGGACGATAGCGCGGATCACCTGTTAGGGCGTAAATACGCTGTAAGATAAGTAAAATACGCTTGGCTCCCAGCGCATCGCCCCACGAAATCGGACCGAACGGATAACCCAAGCCAAGCTTGACGGCATTGTCGATATCCTTTGGTGTAGCTATGCCTTGCTGCGCCATATCACAACCCAAATTAATTACCATCGCGACCACTCGCTGCGCCACAAAGCCCGTGCTTTCTTTAATTAGCGAAGCACCATCTGAGCCTTCATCCAAACTTTTACCGAATAAAGTATAAGCCTGCATGACAAATTTGTCCTCTGTAACAATACTAGGCATCAACGTACGATGCTTCGATAAGTCCGTTAGCATATCGATGGCAACTGCTTGCTTAGGATCAACTTGATAACGCATAGCGGCATTGGTGGTATCTTCGCCATAAATTGCTAGTAATATTAAACTGTTAGGGTTTGGGGTATTGTTATCGTCGATAGTGATGTCATTAGCGTTTAGATAATCAACCAGCTGTTGTTTATCTGCCGCTAAATCTGCGCCAATCCAAACTGAATTAACGGCTTTGTCAAACACAGCGTTAGAAAAAGACTCTTGAGCGGTATCTGCTGTTGCTTTTTTACCGTCTTGCTTTTTACCATCTATGTACTGATAAAACCCCTCGTCAACTTTACGACCCAGCTTGTTGCCTTCTAACATTTGCCGCGTCAACGGATGCGGGCGGTAGCGCGGCTCGAAGTAATATTGATTATAAATCGACTCCATAACGGGATGCGAGACATCGACCCCTGTCAGATCCATCAGCTCAAACGGTCCCATACGAAAGCCTGCGCCATCGCGCAAAATACGGTCAATCTGCTCAAGACTAGCGACTCCTTCGCCTAGTATTTTTAGCGCCTCTGTACCAAAAGCTCTACCACCATGGTTGACGATAAACCCTGGCGTATCTTTTGCCACGACACCTAAATGTCCCATACGTTTGGCTAAACTGGTAAGTGTCTCTACAACACAATGGTCAGTAGAGATGCCCGGAATCACCTCAACGATTTTCATTAGCGGCACAGGATTAAAGAAGTGAAACCCTGCTACCCGCTCTGGATGCTGACAAACCGAGGCAATGGCAGTCACTGATAGCGATGAGGTATTGGTTGCTAAAATGGTGTCGGTAGGAACAAGGCTGTCTAATTGCTTAAACAACTGCTGTTTGATCTCTAAATTTTCAATAATGGCTTCGATAACGATGTCTACTTCAGCAATTTGCGCGATATCTTCAATCACGGTTAAGTTTGATAGAGTCGCTTGCAATTGCTCATCAGTAAACTTCCCCTTAGCCGCAAGTTTTTCAAGCGTCGCTTGAAGCGATTGGCGTCCTTGCTCAGCGGTTCCTGCTTTGGCATCAAATAACAATACGTTAATGCCTGCTTGCGCGGCGATTTGGGCGATGCCCATACCCATGATACCCGTACCAACAATGGCTAATGATTGCATATCTGATAATGTGATAGTCATAATATTCCTTTATATGATTTAGCGGTGTCTTAAACCCTTAAACGACTACTGTCCTTTGTAGTTGGCGTCGCGCTTTTCCAAAAATGCTTTCGCGCCTTCTTTTTGATCTTCGGTATCGAATAAAATCTGAAAGGCTTTACGCTCTAAGGCCAATGCCGCGGGTAGTGGCATGTCTACCCCAAGGTTGGCGACTTCTTTGATTTGGGTTAAAGCAATAGGCGAATAGCTTGCCAACTGCTCAGCAATCTCGATAGCACGCTTAATAGTCGCCTCATCGTCCACCACTTCAGACACTAGCCCCATTTGATCCGCCTGATCAGCGCTTATCATATCGCCCGTTAAAATGAGCTTCATGGCTTTATGTTTGCCTATGACACGAAACAACCGCTGCGTGCCCCCTGCCCCTGGCATTAATCCTATTTTTATTTCTGGTTGTCCAAACTTCGCAGACTTGCCCGCGACAATGATATCGGCATGCATGGCAAGCTCACAGCCACCGCCCAGCGCATAACCATTGACCGCGGCAATAATGGGCTTACGGCAATCAGTGATGGCATCCCAATAGCGTTCGCTATGACGCAAATAAACATCGACGGTCTTTGCGGTCAAAAAGTCGTTAATATCGGCGCCCGCGGCAAACACTTTATTGCCGCCAGTGAGCACAATAGCCTTGGTCTTTGGGTCATTGTTTAATCGAATAAAAATCTCTGCCATCTGTGCGCGTAACTCAGCGTTTAGGGCGTTGCGCACTTTGGGGCGATTGAGGGTTATCACACTTACGCCATTATCTAGCGTCTCACAAGTAATAATGAGCTCTTCCATGATGCTATCCTTAATAGGTACTTGAGTAGTAGGTTTTTATAGCCAATCCAATATAAGATAAATACAGTGCTACTGGGATGAATTTTGCGCAGCCTCTGGGAACGCAGCACGCAAGGAAAATTTGTAGCAGTAGCACGCTACTGTAGCTATACTCTTTTTATTTAAGATTAGCTATATAACAATAATCCATAAATATCGCACTGCGGTTTTCATAACTGAAATCATTGTAATATGCTTTAGTATAGATTATGCTATTTAGCTCATACAAGCGCTTTATGTAAAACCGTTATTCGTACTATTAGTCATAAACGTCAAACTTATCCAAACTGTGTTTAACATTTACTCCCATCAGACAAGGAAGTCTCATGATTAGAGATCAAGAAGTCCTCGACCACATCGTCGACACCGTGCGCCAGTTTGTCAATAACCAGCTGATACCTATGGAGGATTGGGTCGCAGAAAATGATCGCCTGCCAGAAGAGATTATCGATCAAATGCGCGAGCTGGGTCTATTTGGGCTGACCATTCCAGAAGAATACGGCGGTCTTGGACTCACGATGGAAGAAGAAGTAATTGTCGCTTTTGAGATGGGTCGTACCTCCCCTGCGTTTCGCTCACTTATCGGTACCAATAATGGTATTGGCTCTTCAGGTCTGGTCATCGACGGCACCGAAGAGCAAAAGCAAAAGTACCTCCCCAAACTTGCCAGCGGCGAGATCATTGGCTCGTTTTGTTTGACTGAGCCTGAAGCAGGCTCGGATGCTGCGTCGCTTAGAACCACCGCTATCAAAGACGGCGATACTTATGTCATTAACGGCACCAAGCGCTATATCACTAACGCGCCAGAGGCCGGTGTTTTCACTGTCATGGCACGTACGGACCCTGAAAACAAACGCGCGGGCGGCATCTCCGCCTTTATCGTTGAGAGCGATACCCCAGGTATTACCTTAGGTAAGTGGGATAAAAAAATGGGGCAAAAAGGCGCCCATACTTGTGATGTCATCTTTGATAACTGCGTGGTGCCAGCGAGTGCTTTGATCGGCGGCGTCGAAGGTATCGGCTTTAAAACGGCGATGAAGGTGCTGGATAAAGGTCGCTTGCATATCGCGGCTGCCAGTACTGCCGCTGCCACGCGTATGTTAGATGATGCGCTGCGTTATGCGGTGGATCGCAAACAGTTTGGTCAACCGATTGCCAGTTTTCAGCTCATCCAAGCAATGCTCGCAGACTCAAAGGCGGAGATTTATGCCGCCAAATCTATGGTGCTTGATGCCTCGCGCCTGCGTGATGAAGGTAAAGATGTGGTGACTGAGTCCTCCTGTGCTAAGATGTTCGCCACTGAGATGTGTGGCCGCGTGGCAGATCGTGCGGTGCAGATACATGGCGGCGCAGGCTATATTGCGGATTATGGTATTGAGCGCTTTTATCGTGATGTGCGTCTGTATCGTCTCTATGAAGGCACCACGCAAATCCAGCAAATCATTATCGCACGCAACATGATAAAAGAAGCGAGCGAATAACCTTAACCTAGAATACTACCTACAATACTACGCCCTATGACGATTCGTAATACTACGAGCAGCGCTCTTGAGCTGCTAGAGCCTATAAGTGAGATGAAAGATCAAAGCGATCGGCAATTCGTCACCGCGCTCGCTCGCGGGCTTGAGCTACTCCGATGTTTTACTCCGCAGCAGCCCATGCTTGGCAATCAAGAGCTCAGCCAATTAACGGGACTACCGAAAGGTACGGTGACTCGCCTGACCTACACCTTAGTCAAGCTTGGTTATCTAAAGCAGGCGACAAACAAAGGCAAATATCAGCTAGCGGCTGGAGTTTTAGGCTTTGGCTATACGATGATCGCGAACATGGCTATCAATAACTTAGTCACGCCTTACATGGAGGCGCTAGCAGATTATGCCGATAGCGCCGTCGCTATGGCAACCCGCGATCGGCTGATGATGGTGTATCTCAATGTGGTACAAGGCGCTAGCGCCACGACGATGCGGCGTAACGTTGGCTCATATCTACCTATGTACTCAACAGCTATGGGCCGCGCGTGCTTAGCAAGCATGCCACCTGCTGAACAAGATTTTATGATGAATGCGATACGTCATAAGTACGATAAAGACTGGTTAAACATCAAGTCAAGCCTAGAGCAAGCGTTTAAAGATTATGAGGATTTTGGCTACTGCTTCTCATTTGGTGATTGGCAAAAAGAGGTCAATGCCGTTGCCACAGCTATCATGCACCCTACCGAGGGTCTACTCACCTTTAACTGCGGCGCGCCAAGTTTTGTACTTAGCTGTACTAAGATTGAAGAGGACATTGCGCCGCGTCTACTGCATATGAAGTATAATATTGAGAGCAGCCTTTAGTTCAATCAAGAAAAACGAGCACTTACACTCAAACCAACTACTGTAAATAACCGCCCTCAGACATAAGCTCAGGCGGCAGATCCGTTTCGCCCAGAGCTTCTAGCAAATTGATCTCGATAGTGCGAGAAATAGAAGTCAAAGCCAAATTATTAGCATCCACGCCAAATGGATTGGTAATTTCCTCATTGAGAGCATCTAAGCCAAAAAAGGTGTACGCAATGACGCCGCAGACTAAAGGGGTGACCCAGCCTAAAGACGTCGCCAAGCCAAAAGGCAGCATAAAGCAGTACAGGTAAGTGGTACGGTGCACCAGCAAGGTGTAAGCAAATGGCAATGGCGTGTTATGAATGCGCTCGCAAGCTGCCAAAACTATAGTCATCGAGGTGACGCGTTCGTCCATATTTTGGATCATAAGATCAGATGTCAGCTGCTCACGTCGACTACGGCTAAGCTCTTTGCCGATTAATCGCAAGAGATATTCAGGAAGGTTACCGGCTTTACGCATACTGGCGTGATGCTCCGGCGCTACAAAACGCTCAACATCCTCCCAAGGGCAAGTATTACGAAGTCTGTGCCTGAGGGCGTGAGTAAAAGCAATCGTCAGCTGCACCATAGAGCGCTGCGCGCGCTGTCCACTATCAGTGTCGTCGTCTATAAAGGATAGTACCTGCCGAGTAAAGCTACGAGCATCGTATACCAACTGACCCCATAAGCAGCGTCCCTCCCACCAGCGCTGGTAGCTGGCATTATTCCGAAAGCCGAGAAACAAAGATAAAGCAATACCCAGTAAGGTAAAAGGCGCAGCACCATAAGAGGGAAAGGAGCCTGGAATCCAGTGCTGGACGGCTGAGATGACTGCGCTAAGTAAAGTAATCAGTAAAACTTGCAGATAGATATGAGGAATGACAGAACCGCGTAAGGTGAAGAGTATTCTAAAGGCATTCGGTTTTTGCCAAACGATCATGACAGCTTCCTATAAATCTGATATCGAGGTACGCGGGGTCAACTACTTGGGTACTAGCTACTGAGAAATAATGACTGGCGATTTTAGCATGAAACTTTTCCATGCGGTGGCAGTGCTTAGGTAATAACTTGCATACCGTTATTAATCATTAGAATATTCGACTAATCATGACAAGAGTCATCCGCAAGCGCGTGTAGTATCCCGCACGATTCAGCAGGTGCCTCTGTTGTACACTTTTGGCGCAGCTGTATTAAGTGCTGCTTTAATTGCCGCAATTCTTGCATGCGTGTCTCTACGGTTTCAATATGCTCCTCTAATAACTCATTGACCTCTCCGCAGTTTTTATCTGGAGTATCCCAGTACTGCAGTAACACGCGCACTTCATCCAAACTCATATCAAGCGTACGACAGTGCAATATAAACTGCAGGCGCTCGATGTGCTCTTCACGATATAACCGATAATTGCCTTGGCTACGAAAAGGCTCCGGCAATAACTGCTCTTTTTCATAATAACGAATGGTCTCAACCGTCGCCCCTGTGCGCCGAGCAAGCTCACCGATTTTAATGGGTGCTTTGACTGCCATTACCCTCCCCTTTTATTGCTCTAAACCATAAAGTAGCTATAAGGTTCATTATAAAAATCTGGGGGCTATAGTAGATAAGCACTATGCTAGACTACTTTTATGAAGATAACCCGTTGTAAACTCAGTAAAAAAGTACAGAGACGACTGTTAGAGTTTTTCACAGCTGAAGTGACTGCTAGAACAGCCGCAGATTTGCTTGATATTCAGCCTAATACTGCTGCACTTTTTTATCATAAAATAAGACTTGTGATAGATTACCATCTCTCATTAGAAGCTGATGAACTTTTTGATGGTAAGGTCGAATTAGATGAAAGTTATTTTGGCGGTGTACGCAAAGGTAAAAGAGGTCGCGGGGCTGCTGGTAAAACCGCTGTATTTGGTATCCTAAAACGAAATGGTAAGGTTTATACCATTGTCGTAGCAGACACCAAACAAACCACCCTAATGCCTGTCATCAAGCGTAAAATCAAGCCTGACAGCTTTGTTTATACGGATAGCTATCGAAGTTATAATGCATTAGATGTGAGCGAGTTTAAACTCTTTAGAGTCAGTCACTCTAAAGAGTTTACTTGTGGTAAAAACAATCACATCAATGGCATTGAGAACTTTTGGAATCAGTCTAAACGACCACTCAGAAAGTATAATGGGATTGATAAGAAGCATTTCCATTTATTTTTAAAAGAGTGCGAGTTTAGGTTTAACTATGGCTCACCATCTAATCAGCTGAAAACCTTGAGAAAATGGTGTGATATTTAATCCTTATCTACTACAGCCCCTAAAATAATACTAGCAGCAATGGTTTACGCTTTATACCCGCTTTCACATACTACTAAGGTCTGCTTGCTTTTGCTTATCACTTATCCGCACTTATAGAGGGTTATCCCAGTAAGGATCATCACCCAAACGCTCAGCAATAAAGTCAATTAAGTAGCGGCAGCGCTGCGACAAAAATCGATTTTTTGGATAGACAGCATAAGCATTTAAGGTCGGCAGTTGATAGTCCTCAAGCAAAGATACCAAATCACCGCTTGCCAAGGTCTTATAGGTAATAAAAGTAGGCAAAAAAGCAATACCTTGACCCTTTACTGCCATATCGAGTAAAAAGTCGCCGTTATTGGCTTTTATTTTTGATTGAGTAGCGACTGTATGCGTTTTACCTTCGGCGTCCGTTAGCGCTATGCTGCTATCTTTGCCAAGGCCATACTGCAAAAACTGATGCTCCTTGAGATCTTCTAAAGTTGTTGGCGTGCCCATTTTTTTTAGATAATCAGGACTCGCGCACAGAGCGTAACGAATCAGCGCTAAACGCTTGGCTTGATGTGTAGAGTCTTGCAATTCTCTAATACGAATGGCCAACTCAAAGCCCTCTTCGACCAGATCTACATGACGATCAGAGAAGTCCAGCTCAAAGCTCAAGCCGGGATGCTGATTGGCAAAATCATCAATCACACCGCTAAGATGCATCAAACCAAAAGTTAACGGCGCGGTCATCTTCAGTGTACCTTCGATACGCGTAGGCGAGCCGCTGGTCTGCTCGTTGAGCGCGTCAACTTCGTTCAATATACTGCACGCTCGCTGATAGTACTGCTCGCCAGCCTCAGTCAGATTAGATTGACGCGTGGTTCGGCTGATAAGCTGATTACCTAAGCGCGTCTCTAAATCTTTTAGGCGCCGACTTACCGCTGACTTAGCGATATTTAATTGCTCAGCGGCTTTGGTGATACTACCTGCTTCGACAACACGTACAAACATCGACATGTCTTCAAACTGTCCCATGTTAACCGCCTTATTATGGTTTATTTCAAAAAAGTAAGGGAGATTCTATCTAGAGAACCTCCCTTACTCAATCAAAAGTTAGCTGACAAACTAAGTTAGCACTTAAAAGCGGCTATTTGAGATCAGCTTTTTTGCTACCCTCAACCTGCACCACTAGCTTGACGTTTTTCATGACACCGCCGTCTGTGTAGGTATCGATACCCCATTTGGTTCTGTCGATAGTGGTTTCAAAATCACCACCACAAGCCTCGACGCCTAATGCTGGGCTGTTGTAGCAATTGAACTTAGTGGCTGTCAAAGTTACCGGATGCGTCTCCCCTAGTAAGGTCAGATCGCCGGTGACTGTTTTGACTTTATCACCATCAAACTGCCAGTTGGTAGATTTGAAATATGCCGTCGGATATTCTTTGACATTAAAAAAATCTTCAGATTTTAGATGATTATCAAAGGCTTTGAGTCCTGTGCTCAAGCTGCCCATAGGAATAGTAATGCCAACGAAGCCCTTTTGTGCTTCAGGCGCGTACTCAAGGATACCTGACAAATCGTAGAAACCGCCTGCATTGGTAGAAGTACCGAAGTGATCTACGCTAAAGCGTACCGCAGTGTGGTTGGGATCGAGCTCATAAGTTGCAGCGTGTCCAACTGTGCTAAATACACCAAGACCACTGACAGCGGCGATAGCGACAGCGCGATTGGCTTGTTTTAAAAATTGTGAGGCCATATTGGATCATCCTTTTATTGAGTACAGACTAATTAAGTCAAACCGTTTAAATACAAATCAGTTAAGTGCAGTTAAGTTAAGTGAAACGAGCTAAGCACAGAGATTTGCATTCATGTAAATGCACGCTTTATTAAGCATGCCTAATAGATTAAGACACTAATTTTAGCAAAAACTAGAAAAAATAAATGCCGAACCTGCTAAAGATATGTGTCATTGCGTTGCTTTTTGTATGGTTTTACCAAAGCCACTTGTCAAATGTTTATTCTTACTATATAAGCCCTATACTAATTGCTTAGCTACTATATTAGTAGCGCAATTAATAATGTAATTTCAGTATCTTCAACACACATAAACACACATAACTTTTGGCACTTATAACTTAAAACACATCAAAGCTTGGTATAAAGCGCTTGGACTATAAAAGATTTAGGTCAAGCTCTCATACTGGTATAAGTTAGGTGAGCTAGTTACATGATTTAGATATTTAACCATACTTTTAACATTAGTATTGTTCTTATATAAAGAACTCATATTTGTAATTAATATGGTTTATTACTTTTTTGTTAAAAAATATAATAGCGCCATTATGCAGCTTATGACAAGCGTTTTACTTATAAAGTCTTAACTTATAAACTAATTTTGAAGAAGCACTATCGATAAATTACAAGAATTAAGTGCACCGATTAACCGTTTATTCATATCAATGGTTTTTATTTTTTTAGGGTTTTCGAAGATTACAGGATATGCAGGTACGGCCGACTATATGGAGTCTATGGGCGTATCTAGGGTTTGGTTAAAAGGGAAGATGGCTTGTGGATTAAGCTGGCATCGGTGCCACTGTTTATCTTAACGGTCGTTATTACAAAGGTATATATCGATAGGAGCAAGCAGCAACAGCGGGTACTCAGCCATTTATTACTCGCAGAAGCGCTATTTTTGACCGCTTTTATGATTGCAACAAGAAAAGAAGCCATGATTCGTCATGGCTTCTTTGTTGGCTATTACTATCGTACTATCTATATCGGCTTAGCAGCTTAAGTTAGTACCTTGATACCTTAGCTTAATACCTTAAGCTGTTGCGTCATGAAATACCGAATCGGCTTGGTATTCTGGATGCTTGTCGATATAGGACTTTACATAAGGACAAGTGGGTTTGACCCGTAAACCTTTGGCCGCTGCATCGTCTAAGATATATTTGACTAAGTAGCCTGCGATACCTTGGCCGCCAAGCGCATCAGGCACTTCAGTATGCTTATACTTAATACCCTTCTCGCTTTGAGAGGTGGTAAAGAATTCGTAATCCTCTAAAGCGATTTGATCATCGATATGAATTTCAAAACGTTTTTTGTCTTTATTATCAATAACTTCGTAATTCATCTCACCTTGATTCGACATTGTTACTCTCTTTTTATGGTTTGAATTTAATACGCCAATTCATATTAGGGCGTGTCCCTATTTCAAAAATGGTGATGAAAATGAGATAAATCGCAGGCAAACAAGGAAAATAGCGAAGGTAATATCAAGATATTGACCAGCTATTTGACACCGTTTGCCAAAGATTTAGCCATTTTTAGCCCATTTAGTCATAAACGCTTGAATTAGGGACACGCCCTAGTAGCTTATGTCAACAACAGCGCAGATATTATAGTACGTCAATTGTATGCTTTTTTTAGCTTAGCCTCTTTAAACTTGATAATAGCGATAAGCGTTTGATGACGGACTAAAATAACAATCATCACTAATCATAGCTCCCCTGCAAACTGATAGCGCTCGCCGGCATGCCACATCTTTACCACCGTTAGCACCTTACCCGCTGAATAAGTCTGGCGCTGGAGCATTAAAGTTGGCGAATTAGGCGCTATTTGTAGAGCTTGAGCGATATCTTTAGGCGCCGCTAGCGCTTGAATAGTATAGCTACCTCGCTCTAATGGAGTCTGCTCAATCAGATAGTCGCTAGTATTCACGACCCTAAAATCTTGCTCTATAAAATCAGGCAACTGCTGCGCGTCAACCCAGCGCTCTTCGAACTGTATTGGTAGTCCATCAGCCAAATGGATAATTTTCACCTCGTATACTAGTGCTTCTGGAAGATCCTCTTTTGCTAACTGAGCGCTATTACTTTGCTTAGACTTTACTAGGATATCGCTAAACCTATCGTACACTTCTTTAGGCAACTCGTTTGCTAAATTTTCTTGGGTAAGACTTCGCGTGCTCACCACTTGCGCTTGATAATCGCGATTGGCGGACTTTAGATCCTCGGCGATATTACGCACCTCGACAAAGGTATGATTAAACTGCTGCTGCGCTACAAAGGTGCCAGAGCCTTGGCGGCGCTCTAATACCCGCTCTTCACTGAGCTCTTTTAACGCCCGGTTGACCGTCATACGCGACACCCCAAACTCTTCTGCTAGCGCCATCTCGGTCGATATCGCCTCTCCTGCCTGCCATTTACCGCTATGAATGTTATGCAGAATTGCTGTCTTAATACGCTGATACGCCGGGCTTTTTTTACTATTTTTGGTAGTCATTTCAATTATACCTATTGCTTCGCCCTGTCGTTACAGGGCATCAGCCTGCACTGAGAAAACATTCTTATGAGATTATGAGCCTTACTATAACCATCATTATACGATTTTGACAGAGTCAATAATGATAAAAAGTACTTGCAAGCCGATTCAATTATTGATAATTTGTATATACAACTTTTTCATACGAATATGTATCGTGCAATTATTTACTAATACCGAAACTGCTTTTTAGATAATCATAAGGAATGATGATGACTACTCCATTAGCCCCTCAAGAGTCTACCTTTACTCGCCGTGATGACAGCCGTGAAATCGCTGCGCCTACTGGTAGCGAGCTGCACTGTAAAAGCTGGCTGACCGAAGCGCCGTTTCGTATGCTACAAAATAACTTACATCCTGATGTCGCCGAAAACCCAAAGAGCTTAGTCGTTTATGGTGGTATCGGCCGCGCGGCGCGCAATTGGGAGAGCTATGATCAGATATTAGAATCCCTCAAAGAGCTTGAAGATAACCAAACGCTGTTGGTGCAATCTGGCAAACCGGTGGGCGTATTTCAAACTCATGAAGACGCGCCGCGCGTCTTGATTGCCAACTCAAACCTAGTACCGCGCTGGGCGACATGGGAGCACTTTAACGAGCTCGATCGTAAAGACTTATTTATGTATGGGCAGATGACAGCGGGGAGCTGGATCTACATCGGGACTCAAGGCATTGTACAGGGCACTTACGAGACCTTTGTCGAGGCAGGTCGTCAGCATTATGATGGTGACTGGAGCGGACGCTGGATCTTGACTGCTGGACTTGGCGGCATGGGCGGCGCGCAGCCGCTAGCGGCGACTTTTGCTGGCGCAACCTCTTTGAATATTGAGTGCCAACAGTCGAGCATTGATTTTCGTTTGCGTACCGGTTACGTCGATAAGCAAGCGGACGATCTTGACCATGCCTACGAGCTGATCAAGCAGCATACTGCTGCAGGCGAAGCTATTTCTATCGCCCTACTCGGCAATGCCGCCGATATTTTACCCGAGATAGTTAAGCGCGCCAAAGACGGCGAGATACAACCTGATCTAGTCACTGACCAAACCTCAGCGCATGATTTAATCAATGGCTACTTGCCAAGTGGCTGGACGGTTGCAGAATGGAAGGCGGCGCAAGAAGACCCAAGTCAACACCAAGCTCTGACCAAAGCGGCGGCGCAGTCTTGCGCGGTGCATGTACAGGCCATACTAGATCTACAAGACATGGGTATACCAGCGACTGACTACGGTAACAATATCCGCCAGGTGGCGTTTGATGAAGGCGTCAAAGATGCCTTTAATTTCCCCGGTTTTGTCCCTGCTTATATCCGCCCGCTGTTTTGCCAAGGTAAAGGGCCGTTTCGCTGGGTCGCCTTATCAGGAGATCCTGAGGACATCTACAAAACCGATCAGAAAATCAAAGAGCTATTCCCCGAGAACACCCATGTACATCGCTGGCTTGATATGGCAAAAGAGCGCATTCACTTTCAAGGCTTGCCGGCGCGGATCTGTTGGCTTGGCCTTGGCGAGCGCGACAAAGCGGGTCTGGCGTTTAATGAGATGGTCAAAAATGGCGAGCTCAAAGGCCCTATCGTCATCGGCCGTGACCATTTAGACACCGGTTCGGTTGCCAGCCCCAACCGTGAGACTGAAAGCATGAAAGATGGCACGGATGCGGTCTCTGATTGGGCGCTACTCAACGCTATGCTCAACGTCGCAGGCGGCGCAACGTGGGTATCACTACATCATGGCGGCGGCGTTGGTATGGGCTACTCGCAGCATTCAGGCATGGTGATTGTCGCTGACGGCACAGATGCCGCAGCCAAACGCTTGTCACGCGTATTGGTCAATGACTGCGGCTCAGGCGTCATGCGTCATGCCGATGCTGGTTATGAGCTGGCGATCAAAACCGCAAAAGACTATGGCTTAAAGCTACCGATGATCAAATAATTTGCCCTCTGTCCTTATGAGCTTGTAGCTAGGCAGAAGGACATAATCGCCTATTTATCAAGGAGGATAATATGATTGAACAAGACACCACCTCTGATCTGCATGATGACCATGCAACGACATCGTCAAAAAAACTGCTATCAAAGCCTGTGGCACTGATACAGCTGATTGTCTTTAGTGCTATCGGTCTGGTGATGTTCTTTGTGCCGTTTACCATTGGTGAAAAAAGCACGATATTGTTCGATCATGGCGCGACCTACTTGGTGACGCAGCAGCATACTTTATCTGTCACGCTATTGTTTTTACTCATGCTCTACGGCGTGAGTAAACCATTTATCGACGGCTCGTGGCGTAAGAATATCACTCATATGATTATGACTGGTTTCAAGGTCATTGGTCTGATATTGGCGGTAATGTATGTTTCTGGCGCGGCACCTTCCTTTATAATGGAAGCCGATATGCTGCCGTTTTTATTTGAAAAACTGGCACTACCCGTCGGAATGATTGTACCCATTGGTGCGCTGATTTTAGCCTTTTTGGTGGGCTTTGGGCTGCTTGAGATGGTTGGTGTGCTGATGCAACCCATCATGAAACCCATTTGGAAAACGCCGGGATCATCGGCGATTGATGCCGTTGCTTCCTTTGTCGGTAGCTACTCTATCGGTCTGCTCATTACCAATCGTGTGTATTTGCAAAAACAGTATTCAGCGCGTGAAGCCGTCATTATCGCCACTGGCTTTTCGACGGTATCGGCCGCATTTATGGTAATTGTTGCCAAAACGCTTGGAATCATGGAATTTTGGAACCTCTTTTTTTGGTCAACACTAATCATCACCTTTTTGGTCACTGCGATTACTGCTCGGATTCCGCCCATTAGTCTGTTTGATGATAAGATGGAGCGTCCAACCCTCGATCACGCAAGAGGTAAACGACTAGCGGCAGCTTTTGATTTGGGTTTGTCCACCTCACGCCGAGCCACTGACCTCAAACAAATTTTGTGGTCTAATTTTCGTGATGGCCTGACGATGGCAGCGGCTATTGTACCCTCTATCATTGCGGTCGGCTTGACTGGATTGCTATTAGCAAAATATACACCCGTGTTCGATGCCTTAGGGTTACTGCTTTATCCATTTACATGGCTTGGCGGCCTACCAGACCCGCTGGTCGCTGCCAAAGGTATGTCAGCAGGATTGGCTGAGATGTTCTTGCCAGCACTACTACTGAGTGACGCAGATGTACTGACGCGCTATGTCGCAGGGGTCATCTCCATTAGTAGCGTGCTGTTTTTCTCCGCCATGATTCCTTGTGTCCTTGCAACCGAGATTCCAATCTCTGTTGGTAAAATGGTCATCATTTGGTTTGAGCGCGTGGTACTTAGTATTTTAATTGCCGCGCCTTTTGGTCAATTGGCCATCTACCTTAACTGGATTGGTTGATAGCAGTGACATCAAATGAGACGTATTAAATATTGAAGTACCTAAAAACACCTAGATAGCTCAACTTTATAACGATTTGTCTTAAAAATAATACCATTAACACCGCTTACAACCCTAGGATTACCCTTATGAGCAACATCAAACAACTAACCCTACACCCACGCCAGCTTAGCTTTAAGATGCTACGCGACATCTACGATCAGCCCGTGGTATTGAGCTTGCCTGAGAGTGCTTACGCGGATATTGACGCCTCGCATAACAATGTCAAAACCATTATTGAGCGTGATAAGAGCGCCTACGGCATTAACACCGGCTTTGGCTTACTGGCTAAAACCCGAATCAGCGATGATCAATTAGAGCTGCTACAGCGCAATTTGATCATCTCGCATTCAGTCGGCACGGGAGATGCCCTACCTGCTGATGTAGTCAGACTGATTATGGTAATGAAAGTTGCCAGTCTAGCGCAAGGCGTCTCAGGCGTACGTCGCCTCGTTGTCGACAGCTTACTGGGCTTAATCAATAACCAAATTACCCCGTATATTCCGGCTAAAGGTTCAGTTGGCGCCTCAGGAGATCTAGCGCCGCTCTCGCACATGACGTTGGCGATTATGGGCGAAGGGCAAGTATTTGTAAAAGACAAGCTCGTATCAGCTGCTGATGCGCTAGCGCAGCATGGTCTTGAGCCAATCACCCTGGCAGCCAAAGAAGGGCTGGCGCTCATCAACGGCACACAAGTATCGACGGCGCTTGCTTTGCGTGGTTATTTCCACGCGCGTGATTTACTAGAGTCAGCCACTATCGTCGGCTCACTGTCCATTGATGCTGCTAAAGGTTCAGATGCCCCGTTCGATGCGCGTATTCATGAAGTGCGTGGTCATCATGGGCAGATTCAGATTGCTCAGGCGCATAGAAGCTTGATCGAAGGCAGCGCGATTCGTGCCTCACACGCGGGCGAGCAAGATGATCGCGTACAAGATCCCTACTGTCTGCGCTGTCAGCCACAAGTGATGGGTGCTTGCTTGGACATTATCAATCAAGCCGGGCAAACGCTACTTATCGAAGCCAATGCAGTGACTGATAATCCGCTGATCTTCAATAATGAAGATGGCCCCGTGGCAATCTCTGGCGGTAATTTCCATGCCGAGCCGGTGGCTTTTGCCGCTGATATCTTGGCATTAGCGATTGCTGAGATCGGCTCGATGTCTGAGCGCCGTGTCGCTTTGCTGATCGATGCAACTTTGTCAGCTGGTCTGCCACCATTCCTAGTCGATAACGCTGGGGTAAACTCAGGCTTTATGATTGCTCATGTAACCGCAGCAGCACTGGCTTCTGAGAATAAATCTATCGCCCATCCTGGTAGCGTCGATAGCATCCCAACATCTGCTAACCAAGAAGATCATGTATCGATGGCAACGTATGCAGCGCGCCGACTATATGAGATGGTACAAAACACATCGACCATTGTCGGTATAGAGCTGCTGGCTGCCGGACAAGGTATCGATTTTCGACAAGGTCTTGATACCTCAAAGCCCCTACAAACCGCTCATAACAGCTTGCGTGATAAAGTGAGCTTTTATGATAAAGACCGCTATCTTGCGCCTGATATAGAAGCGGCCAAACAGCTGGTATTAAGTGGTGAGCTCACGCGCCACTGGCAAGATTTGCGCGCAGACTGGTATCTATCAAAGTAGCGCCTTGTATTAATAGAGCATTGTAAAGGAGCCCGATCATGCCAGCCATCATGGTACAGCATACAAAAGCAGATATGAGTCTGTGGACAGGCCGCGTTGAGCCGTTCGAGACACAGCGCGCCCGCTATTGGTATCAGCTTGCTCAGCCTTATAGCTTTAATAAAGCTGATGAAATTAATAAAGGTAATAAAGGCGACAAGCCCAGTCAACACATTGCTTTAGTAGGCTTTGCTTGCGATCAAGGCGTGCGCCGCAATCAAGGCCGTATTGGTGCACGGGCGGCTCCGCCACTACTAAAAAGCACCTTTGCTAGTCTCCCTGTTATCAAAGAGATTCAAGACAGCTTTGAGGGTAAGCTGACAACTTTAATGGCTGATGCCGGCGACATCGAGTGTGAGGACAATGATGAGTTTGCTGAACAAATCTTGGAGGAGGCGCAGCAGTGCTATGCTGATGTCATTACAAGTGTGATTAAACAAGGCAGCTTAGCGATCGGTCTTGGTGGTGGTCACGCCATAGCTTACGGTAGCTTTTTGGGTCTATGGCAAGCCATGCAAACAGCGCCGAGTGATCAAGACAAAATAAAAGCTCAGACAGTCATCGGTATTATTAATTTCGATGCGCACCTTGATATTCGTGCCGCCAATGCTCCCACATCTGGTACGCCGTTTCGGCAAATCGCTGAGCATCTACAAGCCTTTAATCAGCCTTTTCATTACTGTTGCATTGGCGTCAGTCGTCTATCAAACACTGCTGCCCTATTTGATCGCGCCGATGATTTAGGCGTGCAAATCATTAGCGATGAAGACTGTAATCATAAAAAATGGAAAAAGCTAGCGTCGCAAATCACTAACTTTATCGAGCAAGTGGACATTATCTATCTTACGATTGATATGGATTGTATGCCAGCAAGCGTGGTGCCTGGTGTTAGCGCTCCGGCAGCTTATGGTATCAATTTAGGTTTTGTGGAGCGCGCGGTCAAACTCATCATGGACTCAGGCAAAGTTAAAATAGCAGATATTGCCGAGATTAATCCCACTTATGATATTGACAACCGCAGTTGTAAGGTGGCGGCGCGTCTATTATCTACCATCGTTGAACGCTGCTTACTAACTATATAATTTAATAAAACCTGAATAATTTAATAAAACCTGAGTTAAATAGTGCATGAAATGCACTCTACCCCGTTTCGATTGAAAACTATAAACGCGCTAGCTTTCACCTAAAATGAGCAGGAGCATATTATGACCAACTCTACCAAACAGATCAATAATGATGACGCTATGACATCGTTTGACAGCCTCATCATCAATGCCAATCTCGCGACTTTTTCGGCTGAGTATGGCTTTGATATAAGTGCAGATAATAACAGTAATAATATGCCCTACGGTCAGCTAGAAAATGCCGCTATCGGTATTAACAATGGCAAAATTGCTTGGATAGGCGCTCAAGATGAGATATCAAGCTTTTTATCTAGCTATCAAAACCAGCAGATTACTGATGCTAAGGGCAACTGGATAACGCCAGGTCTCGTTGATTGTCATACTCATCTGGTATATGCCGGTAACCGCAGCAACGAGTTTGAAGCGCGCCTACATGGTGCCAGCTATCAAGACATCGCCGAGCAAGGCGGCGGTATTGTCTCAACGGTGAGATCAACCCGCGCCGCCAGTAGCGATGAATTATTTGCACAAAGTGAGAAGCGGCTACTTGCACTCATGCGCGAGGGCGTGACTAGTATCGAGATCAAGTCCGGCTATGGTTTAGATTTGGAGACTGAGCGCAAAATGCTCACTGTCGCCCGTCAGCTTAGCGAAAAACATCATATCGATGTCCGCACCAGCTATCTTGCCGCCCACGCCTTGCCTCCAGAGTATAAAGACCGCGCTGATGAATATATCGAGCAAGTGTGTGAGTGGTTGCCTATCTTGCATCGTGAGGGCTTAGTCGATGCTGTCGATGGCTTTTGTGAAGGGATAGCTTTTAGTAGTGAGCAAATCAGAAAGGTTTTTGAAGTGGCGCGCGCGCTTGAATTGCCGGTCAAGCTGCATTCAGAGCAGCTCTCTAATATTGGCGCGAGTGCACTGGTCGCTGATTATCAAGGACTATCTAGTGATCACTTAGAGCATTTATCAGAGGACGATATCAAGAAGATGGCCGCAAGCGACACCGTCGCAGTATTATTACCCGGCGCATTTTATACGTTACGTGATACTAAGCTGCCACCGATAGAGACTTTGCGTCAGCACAAGGTCTCAATGGCTATCTCCACCGATTGCAACCCTGGCACCTCACCCCTAACTTCTTTGCTGCTCGCGATGAATATGGGCTGTACGTTGTTTTACTTAACGCCAGAAGAGGTGCTCGCAGGAGCTACGGTTCATGCGGCCAAGGCACTAGGATTAAACAACAAGGGCAGAATCGCTGTCGGCTGCGATGCAGACTTAGTGCTGTGGGACATCGCCCGCCCTGCTGATCTGGCTTATCAGATCGGGCTCAATCCTATCCTAGGAACGATGTATCAAGGTCAATGGCGCTAATTTATAACCATAAGACTTATGACTTAGGTCTTGTTGAATATAATAATCGCTTGAAGCTATCGTTAAATAGCGCCAAGCGGTTATTTTATACTTAGAGTTTAGCCAAAACCACTACTCTGCAATCTCTTCCTCAACAGCTTCTAGGTTCGTCTGTTGATACTGTGCTTGCTCCACGGTTCCACTGTACATGGTCTTGGCCATAGGCAAAGTGCTATAGAGCATTTTTCCAATTGCAGTACCATTGCCTTCTTCATAATACTGCATCAGCTCACGCCCGTACTCTCTAATATCGATACTATTACTAGCATTGGGGATTTGTTTATCCGCTGGCAAGTTTGGGAACGCTATAGCTGAGGAGACAGGCATATATTGCTGCAGAACATCGATTGTCAGCCCTTTATTGACTTTTTGTGAGTCTGCATATTGGCTGCGCTGATGCTGCCATTGTATCTGCCCGCGTGGGCTCAAACCATATAGCGTTTGAATCATTGGCTGCTGGTTTGCAACTTTATTATTCATCGCTTCATTATCAGAACGCGCTGCGCCTTCGAATACGTCATTGACGATACTATCTGCTTGTCGATCAGTGACGTTTTTCATCAAGGATAAAGCTTGCTGCACGAGTACTTTGCTAGTGAGCTTAGTTGCATCAGGGCGAGGAGCGCTTGGCTCATAAGCCTTGGCTTCTTTTATAAGCTCAGGATACTGATTAGTCATCCGCTCATAAAAGATACTGACGTAATCTTTATAAAACTGCTCATAGCTCTCAGCACTTTGTACGCGGCGGATGATTTGCGGCGTTTGCTGCATAGTATTTAGCTGCGGCGTAGGCAGTTTGGGCGATAGAGTCGCTAAAGTCGTCGGCGCAATATAGTCAAACTGACTCTCGGGCGCCGCTTCATAAGTGCGGTCTAAGGCTTCAAAGTGCGCCTTAATCACTGACTTACCGAAGCCTTTGGGCAAGCTACCGTCATCAAGCGCTAAGCGTAGCCATTTGTTTTGCCACTGAGTGCCAAGCTTATCATCGGCAAATTCAGAGGTCAGTAGTGCAAAGTTATCAGCCCATAGATAGATATTACCGGTCTTAAAATCGACATAGATAGGCTGACTAATAGTAGTACGATTATTACGCGCATGATACTGAGCGCTCATCAGCATCGTAAACCTGCCAGCTAGCGGCTGATAAACGCCTTGCGCATTGATGGATAAAGGCTTGAGCAAATACGCGTCAAGCAATTGCGCTTTTTTAATATCGAGTGGCGTTGATTTATCCTCATAGTTATTAAATAGCTGCTGATAATAAGGGCTTACCGCCTGTGAAGTACTTCCATTCTGTTTTTCATTAAGAGGATTGCCCTTTATCATACTGGTTTCAAGGATAGTGGCGCCCTCTTGCCCTTCCGCTTCGATAGCTAACGGTTCACTGACTTCGACTATAGCTTCATTCTCGTCACTGTCATAGTCATCATAGCTATCATAATAGTCATCAGCTCTCTTAGCCTGCCAAGCTTGATAAGCGTCCCTACACGCTAAATATTTGTTTTTAAGTGCGCTGCGCTGTACCTTATACTGCGGTGCGGACAGCTCTAAGTTTTGCGCTTGTGCTTGGGCAATCAAATCTGCATAGGCCTGATCATGGGTCTCTTCACAATATCTGGCGGCAGTCTCTGCGGCGACTAGTTGCGTTTGGTCTACATTGGTAAACTGCTGCTCATTGCTGATCTCAATGTTGCTATGGTAACTAAACGAGCTACGGCGCTGTTTTTTTAGAGCGCTCTCTAAGCTTGTTTTTGCCGCGTTTTGACTGGCGGCAACATTAGTCACACTGCTTGAGTTGGTACTCATAGACTGGCAACCCGTTAGCGCTACACTACCAACCAACAAGGCGCTACTGACTAGCGAGCGCTTAGCCATAATGGTATTTGTAGCTACAGATAACGCTACTGGCTTGATTTGAGTTTTCATTTTTTATCCTTAAAAAGCTTGTTACTAATTTTAAATTAGTTATATCCTTTATTAATCTGCGCTATTAGTAGCGTTATCCATGTCGTTGTCATCGTCAGCACTTTCATAGCCATTTTCGTATGCGTCTTCATAAACATCTTCATAGGCATCTTCATAAGCGTAGTCATAACGTGCGTAGCGAGCCTGCTCTAATCTTTGTTTTTGTTGATGCTGCTCGGCAAGCCAAGCGTTGCCATCAAGTGCGGGCTGCGAGTTTGCGCCAAATGTTTGCGTCAGTAGTGGAGTTAATGGACTACTCTCAAAGCTGCGGCGATCATAGCGTACTTGGTTCAATACAGTCGTGTTTGAGCCTATCAAGTCGCCACCGAAATTGATCCGTTGCTGCTTGCCCAATAAATCATCTGAGCTATCAAGGTAGTAGTAATTCACTTGATTAAAGGAGATAGGGAAGATCGCTTCTACCAGCTGCAATAAGGCACCGACATCAGCGCTTTGATAGCCCTTGTTGTAGAGCTGTATTTTATCTATTGCCTTTTTTAGCATAGCGTTATCTGGGTACTGAGCAGGATTAGCGTCGACATATTGTTGTAGCGACTGGCTCATATATTTGAGCATTTTGCCGATGATCTCGCCTGTTTGCTTGCTACCAAAGTTAACTTTGACTGCTCGCGCGGCGCCCACTTGTTTTGCAAATTCATCTTCTCGAATATCAACGGCGCTGAAGTGTTCGGGCGCCAACTCTGCCATGCTTGCCTGCATAGCATTGATAGCAGCGTCATAGATGACTGCAGTTGGCACTTGAGAAGTGATAGCCTCAGGTAAACCAAAGTCCACCGTATGCGCTGTCATCTGCGTCGGCGTATCCTCAGGATTGGCTAAAGCCACCAGCGGCATGATAAGCGCTGGATCTAAGGTGACTTTACTGGTATTGAAATCTAAAGCTAACGGCAACTGCACCGATGAGCTAATAGTAGGTGCAGCGTAATCGTAGCTGTAGACGATCTTAAACTGGCGCTGTTTTGGTAGATATTGACTAACGCTATTAAAGGTCAAATATTTATACTGATAAGCGTTGGTAGCTGCGACTTGCTCGGGGGTTTTATGCAGCATATCTAAAACCATACTGATAGCGCCAGGAGAGGATTTGACCGGATTGGCTGCAGGGTTGGTTGGTTTAACCTTCTCGCTTTGTTTGGCCGCTTGCAGTGCTTCAAAATCTGCCAACCACTGTTTTGGATTGTTACTGGCTATACGCGCGCGCAAGCTAGTATCGCGGCTGCCATTGTTATAACCCTCTGCGGTTTCACCGTAGTAATCATAGCCTTCTTTGTCATAGCCCTCCTCATCAAACCCGTCATAATCGTAGCCGCTGCGATCATAACCGTATTCGTCATAACCATCGATATCGTAGCCATCGCTATCATACTCATAACCATCCACTTCATAAGCGACTTCAAAGTCAGCCGCTGCGCTCACTGCATCTGCAGCGGTTTCGTTATGGCTTTCATAGTCGTTATAGTTATTATAGTCATCATAGTCATCATAGTCATAATCGCTATGATTTCCGTAATCATCATTCTCTTGCGCTTCGCGATGGCCGTAGACTTCAAGAATCGTTCTGAGTAACCCTGTCGAGCCAGCATCGATACTATCGGCATCGATAAAAGGCACGGCATTATAGTTAGCCTGTGCCACCGCGACATGACCAGTCGCTAAATGTTGACGAATAGCACTTATTAAATGCCGTTTGGCTTGGCTATCACTATTAGGGAAGCGGGTTTGATCGAAGAGCCGCTCATAACGCTCGTCGTGCGCTTGTAGGCTTTGATTAAAAGCTTCACTTTGTGCTTGCATAACCGCAGGGTCGACAACGCTAAAATCGATGAGCGCAGCGGAGCTGTGATTAGAGCTATCTAACGACTTATTAGACTGACAACCGCTCATAACCGCAGCGCTACTCGCTAATAGTAACGTATAACTGGCGCGCGATAGCCATTTGCGTTTGGTACGCTGCAGATGCGCCATCGGCATAGAAATTGGCATCAACTTTAGCATTGAAAGTGAATATGGTGATTTCTTGTGATGAATAACTGACATAAAAATCCCTTTTTTTGTTTTAAGTTATCTAGTGCTATACAGGGTTGCTACCATTTGCTTCGGTTAATTTAGCTCCATTGTAGTTGCTTGATACAAGAAACGTTACGATTGAGCAACATATCAACAAGTTTAAGGGATATTACGAAAAAAAGGAGATATTTATTCAAAAAAACATTAGGGACACGCCCTAATTCTGTTCATACAAAAATTGGCTAAATCATCCCTAGAACTAATGTTTGATTTTATTTATCTTAACGCTTTATAGTTGTGGTAGGATTTGTTAGTACTTTTACATCTGCGCTTATTGGTCAGTTGTCATTTTATCACTCGTATCTGAACCTTATTGACTATGTCTATATATCAGCTAAAGACTCAATTTCAAAATCAGTTGCGGCCTATCAGTGATGCCTTGGTAAGTTTTGGCGTGAGTGCCAATCAAGTCACTGTTAGCGCTATTGTGCTTAGTGCTGGTAGCGCTTATGTTATAGCCAATATAGCGCCGCAAGCGAATAATAACACCCTAACGAACAACCCTACTGAGCGAAATGCGCGTATCTGGCTCATATTACCTGTAGCGCTCTTTGTGCGTATGGCATTAAACGCCATCGATGGCATGATGGCAAAGGAGCACCAGCAAGCCTCAAATCTAGGAGCGGTGCTCAATGAAGGTGGTGATATAGTCTCAGACTATTTATTAATAGCGAGTTTGTCCCCGCATATACCTACCACTACTGGCAACAAGCTATATTTTAGTCCTAAGGCTTTACAGCTTCCACAGGATCTGTCTTCCGCCAAACTCTCCAATCACACTCATCTAAAGCTCATTAATAGCTTAAGTATGCTAACGGAAGTGGTGGCCATTAGCGCCAGTCTAACCACTGGTGAACGCGCCAATCATGGGCCATTGGGTAAAAGCGATCGAGCCTTTGAGTTAGGCGCTATTGGGTTTTTTATGGCCTTTGCTCAGCCTTGCGTTAATTGTATGGCTCATCGTCAGCCTCGTATTGGTTATATAAAGCCTTTATTTTTGCTCAATCAGCTATTACTCATCAAGACCTCGCTTAATCGCCTCGCTTTTATCGCAAAGTTTTACTTCAACCACTATCATCCGCCGCCAATAGCCAAGTCTGTCGAGGCCTCTTCCACCATTCGCTCACAAGGACGCGCTAATATGCCAACCGAACCTACTAATAAAGCTGAAAAAAACTCTGTCAAAGCATCAGCCAATACCGCTAATATATCAGCTCGTATTATCACTGAGCACAGCTGCTTTAATGCTTACGATGGTACGGCGCTCTATTATCGCTATTGGTTAACCATGCCATTAGCGCAATTGGCTAATCTATCTAAGCAACAGCCCGAGCAAAAGCAAGTCATCCTCTTGCACCGAGGTCATGAGCATTCGGGACGTTTAACAGAGTTAGCAGAGCGCTTTGTCCAAGCCGGTTATCAAGTGTTTGCTTGGGATGCACGCGGTAATGGGCGCTCAGGCGGTATCAAAGACCACGCCGATAGCGTTACAGAGCTTGAGCGCGACCTCAATGACTTTGTGACCTTAGTCACTCAGCAAACAGGTATTGGCTTAGAGGATACTGTGATCGTGGCCAGTAGTATAGGAGCGGTATTAACTGCCGCTTGGGTACACGATTATGCGCCAAATATTCGCGGTATGATCCTTGGCACGCCGGCGCTCAGCATCCGTCTATATATTCCCTTTGCGATTCCGGCTCTTAAAGTCGCGCGTAAATTTGGTTTGATGTCCAGAGTATCGAGCTATGTCAAAGCGCAAGTCCTGACCCATGATAAAGACGCGCAAGCCGCTTATAATGCAGACCCACTGATTTCAGGATCAATATCAAGTGACTTGCTTATTGACACTCATGCAACTGGTCAACGTCTGCTTGATGATGCTGGCGCTATTACCGCGCCAACTTTTATACTATGCGCGGGCAAAGACTATGTGGTCGACAAGCAAGCTGAACGTCAGTTTTATGAGCAATTAAGCTCGCCTAATAAGCGCTGGCAGCTATACCCAGATAGCTTTCATGCGATATTTCATGAGACTAATAAGGCTGACATCTTCGCTGATTGTATCGACTTTGCCGATAGCTTATTCGCGAACAGCACTGATAAAATGGATCTAACCGGCGCTCACCTCAATAGCGCCAGTAAAGATAAAGTCGATCGCCTTGCCCTTAAACCCTTTAACCCAAGCTTTGCTATGACCCGCTTTGCTATGCAAAAATTTGGCCATGTCAGCGATGCTATCGCTACCGGCCTAGAGCATGGTTTTGACTCTGGCAGCTCGCTTGACAAAGTCTATGCCAACGCGCCAAAAGGTAGCAATGCTTTTGGTAAAGCGGTCGATAAGTTTTATCTGAGCAATATCGGTTGGCAAGGGATTCGGATACGCCGTCAGCATTTGTTAGAGCTTGGGCGAAAGGCACTGGATCAGCGTATGCAAATCCTGACTACAAACAGCGAAACCGAAAATAATGAGTCAACGTTAAGTATTCTCGATATTGCTAGTGGTAATGGCTATTACGTTTTTGATTTATTAGCAGAGTATGAGCAACTACAAGCTGAGATGCGCGATTATGACGCGCACAATGTGCAAGTGATCACAAATAAGGCAGTCAAATTAGGCTTAGATAATCGGGTCAATGCGGTGCAAAAAGACGCTTTTGACGATGCCAGCTATAAAGATAATCAAGGCAATAATTTACCAAATGTCAAAAATAGTGCCGCAAACGCCTTCGATGTAGCAATCGCTTCAGGGGTGTTTGAATTATTCTCCGACAATACCTTGGTCAGTACTGCGCTCGCAGGTATAAATGACAGCTTAGCGCCTAACGGTTATTTGCTTTATACCAATCAGCCATGGCATCCTGAGCAAGAGTTTATTAGCAAAACCTTAAACAATCATCGCGGCAGTAGCTGGGTGATGCGCTGCCGCTCGCAAGCAGAGATGGATCAACTTGTCACGCAGGCAGGGTTTAAAAAGATTGATATGCGCATCGATCGCTTTGGTATTTTTACCGTATCTTTGGCGATAAAAGTGGACTAGTCTCCAATGAATAACGATAGCTTACTTGAGTCCAAACCTTATCAACGCGTGCAGCTATTCTCGGGTGGTGGCTACCGTTTTGGCTACTATTTAGGCAGTTACGCTGCTTTGTGTGAGTACGGCCTAAAGCCTGATTTGATACTAGCCACTTGCGGCGGGAGTCTAGCCAGCCTTTTAGTCAATATCGCCCCAGACCCAAAAGATCTAAAACTATTAATTGAGAGTAAGGCGCTCTATAACGTCGTAAAAGCCAGTCGGCATCGGCAAGATTTTACGCTAAGCGCAAAACAACGAAAACCTAGCTATTTTTATCAAGGGCTAAAACGCTTAGGACTATCAACAAGCGCTTCTAGGACTTTAAAATTACATCAGCGCGAAACTTATGACGAGCTGTTGGCAGAATTACATAATTTTGCCATGTTTGAGATTGCCGACGAGACGACTTGGCTAGATGAATTGATCCAGCTACAACCAAGCCTTGACATGAATGCTTCTCCTGATACTGCGATTATTGCTAGCCGTCTTGTGCCCACAGAGGACTCGCTAAAACAAACACCTCAAGCAAAAAACCTGCAGCTGGCGGCCAAATTACAAGAAGTGTTATTCACCCCAGCTCACCTGCGCGCTTGTATCGATAAGCAAACTTTAGCTTGCCCTACTCATCGCTATGCGCCATTAAGGATTAAAAAACAGATTCATCTCGTTACGGATTGTGATATTGCGCAAGCGGTCAGAGCATCGATGGCAGATATGTACTATCTGCAGCCGACGTTTATCGAAGGGCTGGGTTGGAGCTTAGGCGGCGTTATAGATTTGACACCTATCGAGTTGGCAGCTCAGTTTGGCAATAGCGTATTTGCTGAAACCAAAGCGGGCTATGATAAAGTACTGGCGGCACCTGCGATTCAGCGTATTTTTGGCTTTGATCCTAATGAAAGATTAGCTGAGGTTTTGTCCTTTAAGACTGATAAGAATAGTACTAACGATATTAAGCAAAATAATATTCATTGGTTGCCCTTCGCTGATAATGGCAAAGCCCTAGCCGGTCAACATGTACGTAAACGACTGAACATACGACAGGGACGAATTGATCTCATTCATGCTGATTACGACGACTTTGTCCAGCAAATGCAAGCGCAGTGGCACTATGGCTATCAGCGTACGCTTAAATATTTACAGAGAACTAATTTGGCTTAGTTATTTTTATCTCCTATAGAGCGCGTCCTCATTTTGAGAGGATATAAACTCTATCGTTAACTAAAATACCTGCTCGCTAGTCTCTACTCTAACTCGTTAAAAGGACGTTACGATGCTACCTTCAAAAATCAATTTTAACAGGGCTACTTTACTTCTAAGTAGTACCCTCTTGCTAGCAATATCTGCTCACGGCGCGGAAAACCGCCCAGTAGTGACGAATAACACCTCTATCAATACTAGCGCTATCAACTTAGCGGCTATGACTGAGAACCCAACCCTCATCTCTGAAACTCAGCGCGTAACTGCAGCTAAGTCAAATGCGGCACCCAACGCTTTGTCCTCTCCTGCTACCGCTAAAGCCGAACAAGCTATCTATTCAGGCGCGGCTATTCAGCATCCGTTATGGGCCAAAAACGGCATGGTCGCAAGCCAAGAAGCACTGGCCTCAGATATAGGGCTACAAATTCTAAAAGACGGCGGCAATGCTGTTGATGCAGCGGTCGCGGTAGGTTTTGCTTTGGCCGTGACCCTGCCGCGAGCCGGTAATATTGGCGGCGGCGGTTTTATGATGATTTATGATGCCAAGCAAGATAAGACCATTGCCCTTGATTATCGCGAAAAAGCGCCTAGTCGTGCGACGCGCGATATGTATTTGGATGCTAATGGCGAAGCGATCAGTGATTTGTCGCGTTATCACGGCTTAGCGGTTGGCGTGCCGGGTACCGTTGCCGGACTACTTAAAGCGCTTGAGGATCACGGCACTATGACGCGCCAGCAAGTGATGGCACCTGCTATAGCGCTGGCAGCTGATGGTATTGATGTCACCGCAGGCTTGTCTGAATCTTTGGAGGCTTTAAAAGAGCGGCTACAAAAGTGGCCAAGTACCAAAAAGATATTCTTCAAACCTGATGGCAGTACCTATCAACCTGGTGAGCGTTTGCGTCAGCCAGAGCTTGCGCGCTCGCTACAGCTTATCGCTGATCAAGGCGCAGATGGTTTTTATAAGGGAGATACTGCAAGCAAAATCGTGAAAGCGGTCAACGCGGCTGGCGGCGCTATGAGCTTGCAGGACTTAGCAGATTATGAGGCCATTGCCCGCGAGCCTGTGACCGGCAACTACCGCGGCTATGAGATTGTTTCTATGCCGCCGCCGTCCTCTGGTGGCATTCATATCGTGCAAATCCTAAATATCTTAGAAGGCTATCCGCTAGGGGACTATGGGCAAAATAGCGCGCAAACGATACATTTAATGAGCGAGGCGATGCAACTGGCGTATGCTGACCGTGCAGAGTATTTAGGCGATTCTGACTTTGTCGATGTGCCGACTAGCGGACTGACCGCCCGTCCTTACGCTAATAAACTACGCAGCCTAATCGATCCTAATAAGGCCACGCCAGCGGCTAGTATCAAAGCCAATAACCCACTGCCCTATGAGAGCGATCAAACCACGCATTTTTCTATCGTTGATCAAGCCGGTAACGCAGTAGCCAATACCTATACGCTCAATTTCTCTTATGGCACCGGCCTTGTCGCCGAAGGTACAGGCATACTGCTCAACAATGAGATGGACGACTTCTCTGCTAAGCCTGGCACCCCAAACGCCTATGGACTTATCGGCGGCGCGGCAAACGCCGTTGAAGCGGGCAAACGTCCTTTATCTTCTATGAGCCCGACCTTAGTATTTAAAGACAGTAAGCCCTATATCGTCACTGGCAGTCCCGGTGGTAGCCGCATCATCACTACCGTTACCCAAATCATCTCTAACGTTATCGACCACGATATGAATATCGCTGAGGCCACGCACGCGCCGCGTATCCATGATCAGTGGCTGCCTGATGAGATTCGTGTTGAGAAAGCTCTCAATATCGATACGGTAAAAAAACTAGAATCTATGGGGCATAAAGTCAGCCCCAAAGACACTATGGGCTCGACTCAGTCTATTATGCTGACACCTACTGGGATTTATGGTGCTTCTGATCCGCGTATTGTCGATGCAGCGGTGGTTGGCTATTAGTGGTATCAAGCTATGAATGCGCCCTATAAAATAAACGTAACGAGCCCTCTTTACTATGCAGGTATAGAATGCAGGTATAGAAGGCTTTTGTCGTCGCTAATAAGTATAGAACACTCATACGTTTAGATGCGCTACTGGTATGCACTTTACTTATTTTCTATTTGCTTGCTGCTTGCTTCCTGCCTGTCTTTGATGCTGCGCAAGCTTTATTGAAAATTAAACCTCTCAGTCGTACGTTATCGTTTATAGTGTATTCACGATATGTTATCCATTTATCTTCTGAACTTCTTACGCCATCAATAGCGTTTGAAAATGTAGCTGTCAGTATCAAAAAATGCTATCATTAACGGCTGACACAAAAGCTGTCGCTATTGTATTAATAGCGCTTGTTGCGAGGTAAATTCCTGATAAGAAGCGCTATTTTTGATAAGAAACTCATTACGACGTGATGAACACAATAGCAAAATAGCACCTTTATCTGATCTCCAACTCGCTTTTCTCCTGGCTTTTAAGAGTACCCTATGGCATTTGTACACCTTGGCATTCATAGCGAATATTCTATTACTGACTCTATCGTGCGTATCAAGCCACTTATTAAGGCGGCGACGGCAGATAATCAGCAAGCACTAGCACTGACTGATTTATCCAACCTTTATGCGACAGTGAAGTTTTATCGCGGCTGTTTGAACGCTGGTATCAAGCCTATCATCGGCAGCGAAGTCATTATGGACGATGAAGACACGAGACTGACGTTACTGGCTATGGATAATGAGGGCTATCAAAACATCACTCGTATCGTCTCGCTGGGCTTCACCGAGGGCCGCGCTGATCCTGCCAATCATGGCACCCCTATCGTCAAGCGTAGTGACATCCTTGCTCATGCCGCCGGCGTTATTGTCTTATTTACTGAAAAATCTGATGTCGGACAGGCGCTTATTGGCTCTATGCCAGAGCGCGCAGATGAGCTCCTTGTTGAATGGCAGGCCAAATTTGCCGATCGCTTATACTTTGCAATAAAACGTACCAATCGCAGCGGTGAAGACGCGTTTATTCAAGCGGCTATTCATGCTGGCGCTAAGCATCGTATAGCACTAGTGGCTCACAATGACGTGCGGTTTTTGGAGCAAGAGGACTTCGATGCTCACGAAGCCCGCGTCTGTATCGCAGGCTCGTACGTACTGGCTGACCCTAACCGTCCGCGCTTGTATTCAGATGAGCAGTATCTAAAAACCCAAGACCAAATGGCGCAACTGTTTGCCGATATTCCGCAGGTGGTCGACAATACCATCCGCCTAGCCACCCGCTGTAATGTGACACTAACGCTAGGCATCAACGTGTTGCCTGACTTTCCTGTACCAGAGGGCGAGACCATAGAGTCGTTTTTTCGAGCCGAATCGCAGCGCGGTCTTGAGCATCGACTGGACAAGCTGTTTCCTGTGGCTGAGCGCGACGAGAGCTGGAGCGACTTTCGTAAGCAGTATGATGAGCGTTTAGAGTATGAGCTCGATATTATTTTGTCTATGGGGTTCCCCGGTTACTTCTTAATCGTTATGGACTTTATCCGCTGGGCAAAAGCCAACGGCGTGCCTGTCGGTCCGGGGCGTGGCTCTGGCGCTGGCTCCTTAGTGGCCTATGCACTGAACATTACTGACCTTGATCCCATCCATTATGACTTGCTCTTTGAGCGTTTTTTGAACCCCGAACGGGTATCGATGCCCGATTTCGATATTGACTTTTGTATCGAAGGTCGCGACCGCGTCATTGATTACGTGGCGCAAACTTATGGTCGTGAGGCAGTCTCGCAAATCATCACCTTCGGTACTATGGCGGCTAAAGCGGTGGTGCGTGACGTGGCACGAGTACAAAGTAAGTCGTACTTTTTGGCCAATAAAATGTCCAAGCTCATTCCTAAGACGCCTGGCATCACTCTCAGCCAAGCGCTAGAGCAAGAGCCGCAGCTCAAAGACTTAATCTCCAATCCAGACAATATGGACTATGAAGATGCCATCGAGATTTGGGAGATGGCGGTCAAATTAGAGGGCGTGTGCCGTAACGTCGGTAAGCATGCCGGCGGCGTACTGATCGCGCCGCATAGGATCACTGATTTTAGCGCTATTTATTGTGATGACGAAGGTCACCGTGTTAGTCAGTTTGACAAAGACGATGTCGAAGATGTCGGACTAGTGAAGTTTGACTTTTTGGGACTACGTAACTTAACTGTCATCGATGCGGCAGTGAAAAACATCAATGAGCGCCGCGCTCGTGAAGGTAAAGAGGCTTTAGTATTAGAAGATTTGCCACTAGATGACAGCAAAGCCTATAAACTACTTCAAGATGCCAAAACCACCGCCGTGTTTCAGTTAGAGAGCATGGGTATGAAAAAGTACCTAGCCAAGCTGCAACCGACGAACATCGAAGACGTCATCGCCATGTGCGCCCTCTACCGCCCCGGCCCTCTCGATGCCGGCATGGTAGAGATGTACATTGACCGTAAGCATGGCCGCGAAGAAGTCATCTACGATCATCCCAATCTTGAACCGATACTGCAAAACACCAACGGCGTTATTGTCTATCAAGAGCAAGTCATGCAGATCTCGCAGGTAATGGCCGGCTACAGTCTCGGCGGCGCGGATATGCTGCGCCGAGCTATGGGTAAAAAGAAACCCGAAGAGATGGCCAAACAGCGCGATATCTTTGTCACTGGTGCCACCGATCAAGGTATCGATGAGGTCACCTCAGGCGGTGTATTTGATTTGATGGAGAAGTTCGCCGGTTATGGTTTTAACCGCTCGCATTCTGCTGCTTATGGGGTGCTCGCTTATCAGACCGCTTATCTTAAGCAGTACTACCCTGCCGAATTTATGGCTGCGGTACTGACATCCGATATGAACAACACCGACAACGTGGTGTTCTTTATCAATGACTGCCGTGAAAACTTTGGATTGACTGTAGACAATCCATCGGTAAACCGCAGTGAATGGCACTTTGTCGCTGATACCCCGACCAATATTATCTACGGCCTAGGCGCAATCAAAGGCGTCGGAGAAGGCGCGGTTGAATCTATTGTCGAAGCGCGTCGCCTTGATGGACCTTTTACCGACTTATACGACTTTTGTCGCCGTGTCGATATTAAAAAGGTCAATAAACGCACACTTGAAGCTTTGGTCAGTGCCGGCTGCTTTGATGACTTTGCTGCTACGCTACGGCCTGACTTGCCAAGCGATGCCGCTTATGAGATACGCGGGGCATTGATGAGTCAATTGCCAAGCGCGGTGCAAGCCGCTGAGCAAGACCGCAAAAATGGTGAGCTTGGCATGATGGATCTGTTCGGTGAGATGGACAGCGTGGTTGCTGCGCCGCCGCTGAAAATGACGCCCGAGCTAATTTGGGGCGATAAGCACCGCCTAAAAGCTGAGAAGAATACTTTAGGCCTGTATCTCACCGGTCACCCGATTAATGAGTATTTAGATGAGCTCAAACGCTATACTTCAGGGACGCGGCTCAACAAACTCACTGACACCGGCTATAACGGTAGCTGTCATTTCGCGGGTCTGATTATCGACATGGCAAACTTTGGTAATCGCCATGTCATTACCTTAGATGATGGCACCTCACGGCTTGAGGTCAGCTGCTATGCTGAGCGTTTTAATCGCGTCAAAGAGCAGTTAAAAGTCGATGAGGTGGTCATCATTAAAGGCAGTATCCGTGAGCGTGATGGACGCCTATTTGCTCGCCTTGATAATGCGTTGACGATGGTCGATGCGCGTCTACGCTGGCTTAAAAAGATCAGTATCAAAGTGCACCATGAAGATCTTAATCTGCTTGCTCGCTTGCAGCCTTTATTAAAATCAGCACAAGCTGACATCATTCCAGCGCCAAGACTATCCCACTATGGCGAGGATGATGAGCTAGAGGGCGGCGCTCAAGACTATTACGATAGCGCTATGGGTGCAAGCTTATATGACGAGGACGGCAATGACCTTATGGCCTTAGATACAAATGCTGCTAATACTGCTGAAGATAACTTTACTTCTAATGATGGCGTCATAAATGACAACTGTACGCCGCTTGGCCTCAGCGTCTACGCCGATTATGGCATCGCCAATGTCGGCTTATCAGAGCATTGGCGCGTCTATCCTAATGATGATAATCTACAACAGTTGAAAACAATGATCAGTGATGACAACCTACATTTTCATTACAACTAAAACCTGTACCACTGATGGCAGTATAAGTCGTTAGTAAACTTAACTTAGTTCACTTTTTCTTACCCTTATTGGACCTTTTTATCATGACGGATGCTGAGTACAAAAACATTAACACGATTGGCGATAGCTACCACGATAGCGCTCACGCCATCATTGATGATGCCCAGTTCGAAGAGATGCGCGACTTACTAGAAGAAGACTTTGCCGATTTAGTACAGACCTTTGTCAACGACAGTAAACAGCGAATTGTACTGATGCAAGCGGCGCAAACCAATAACGATAATGCCAATGGCTTTGAATTTGCTCACGCCTTAAAGGGGGCTAGTGCTACTTTAGGCGCTACGCAATTAGTAGCGCTCAGCGAGCAGCTAGAGAGTGCTTGTCGTAGGCAGCAGATAAGCCACCAAAGTGAGCTAATTAAGCGCTTGTCAGCTGCACTTTTGGACGTCGAACAAGAGATCAACCAACGTTTAGGGCTATAGATATGACATCTACCTCTTCTGCACCCAGCGCCCTGAAAGTTAGCGATTATTTATCCTGCCTGCAAGTTGTGATGGTCAATACCACCCTACCTGCCAATATCGGTTCAGCAGCGCGAGCTATGCATACTATGGGTTTGTCTCATCTGACGGTCGTCGACCCTAAGCTGCCGATAGATGAAACTAGTGTCTCGCACGCAGCGGGTGGTAGTGAGATATTAGCAGCTGCTAAAATCGCACCGACTCTAGAAGAAGCAATTGGTGATTGTCAGCTAGTGTTCGCCGCCAGTAGTCGTAGTCGTCATCTGCCGCGCCCCGTGGTGACTCCGACGCAGGCGGCTAAGATTATGTTGGACTTTATAGATATGCAGGCTGATATTAGCGATCAGTCCGAACTCTCAGCAGCGATCCGCCCTAAGATTGCTATCCTTTTTGGCCGTGAAGATCGAGGCCTCACCAATGACGAGCTGGCCTTTGCCGACTATCATATCCAAATCGACGCCAACCCTGACTACCCGGTGCTCAATGTCGCCTCTGCCGTGCAAGTCATCGCAAGCTTTATTTTCGCGTATGCGCAAACTCATAAAGCGGGTGCGAATCCTGAGCTCATTGATGAGAGCAAAACAACCACTAGTAGTCATGACGAGGACCAAACTGCTTCACCCCTAGTCAACACTTATATCCGTCAGCAATGGGATGAGCCCGCTATTACTCAGCAACAACTGCAAAATCTCACGCAGCGCAGCACTGAGCTGATGGTAGCGCTCAATCTTGCTAATAGCGAGCACCTAAGATCCCTGCCAGCACGCTTATCGCGCCTAGGCTCACGTCTTCAGCTTGATCAAAAGGAATATCAGCTGCTAAGTGCTTTAATAGCTAAACTATCCAAGGATCGCTAAACTCATAAACACCTAACGCTGTTATATCTTAAAGCGCTATGCACTAAAAACTAAAAGGAGTTCATTATGAATTGGACAGTATACTTATCAGGCGAGATCCACACAGACTGGCGCGAGCAAATCATGCAAGGCGCAAAAAATCATGGCCTTAATATTAAGTTCACCTCAGCTGTGACTGACCACGACGCTAGCGATGCTGCGGGTGATCTATTGGGTGAGAACGACAAACAGTTTTGGCGCGATCATCAGTCATCTAAGGTCAACTCCATCCGCACTAAGACCTTAATCCAGAACTGTGATATTGCCATTATTCGTTTTGGTGATAAATACAAGCAGTGGAACGCAGCCTTTGATGCCGGCTTCTGCGCCGCCTTAGATAAGCCCTACATCACTCTACATAATGACGATATTATTCATCCGTTAAAAGAAGTCGACGCGGCCGCTATGGCATGGGCGCAAACCCCTGAACAAATCGTCGAGATTCTTAAATATATTACTAGTAATACTTAAGCAGTCGCCATTTAAAATAAAACTAAGCAGAATGTTACGATGAGCTGTATGGCTAGGTTGTGCGCCTGTCAGCATAACGACACTATACATTCTGCTTTTAGTAAATAAATCTACATTATCTATGAATCTGTTATTATTTATGGCTTATAGCTATATTTTGTCAAGCAAAGCTGCTATAACTAAAATGATAAACAAGCAGTTTCATTAAGTATGTCATCAAAGAATATGATAGGACGCGTTATGCCATCGCCATCTACCCTACTTAAATCGCTCAAGACGTTCAAAAAAGATCTTAAAGAAGACATTGATGCGGTCTTTAAGCGTGACCCTGCCGCCCGCAATAGCTTAGAAGTTATTCTGACTTATCCCGGTATTCATGCCTTGATACTACACCGCGGTGCCCACTACTTATGGAATCATGAGCAAAAGCTCGCTGCGCGCGTGATCTCTTACGGCTCACGTATCGTGACCGGTATTGAGATACATCCTGCCGCGCGGATTGGGAAACGTTTTTTTATCGATCATGGCGTCGGCGTGGTGATTGGCGAGACCGCTGAGATTGGCGATGACGTCACCTTATATCACGGTGTCACTTTAGGCGGCGTCTCACAAAATAATGGTAAACGTCATCCTACGCTAGAAGATGGCGTCACCGTTGGTGCGGGCGCAAAAGTTTTAGGCCCATTCGCGGTCGGCAAAAATGCCAAAATTGGTTCGAATGCGGTAGTGGTCAAGCCGGTACCTGCTAACGCCACTATGGTCGGTAGTGCCGCGCGTATGATCTCTGAGTACCACGATGAAAAAGGCAACCCTATCGTTGCAAAAATCAATGACTCTAAGCAACAAGAAAAAGCGGCCAAAGGCACTATCACTGATAAGGATGAGCCTAAGAAAACCGAACAAGCCGGAGACGATAAGCCTTCTACAACATCAGCACGTGATACAACTTTCCAAGCTTATGGTATCGATCCTTATTCACAAGACCCTGTTGCTGAAGCTTTTGCCAAAATGCTTGAGCATATTCAGCAGTCTGAAACGCGCTTAGACCAGATGCAGCAAGCTATGTGCAAGCTCGATCCTGAGTTTTGTCAAAAACAGTACGATAAGCTGTGTTTAGAAGATATCGATGTCATTGGCCAAAGTGATCTGGATCAAGCGGATACAACTGAAAAATAGTCATCGATATAATTAGCAAAGTGAGGCGTGATGTCTAAACCACTTCTCACTTTTATTCACTCTTGAAATAATATTGCATTTTATATCGTGCATAAAGAATGACTCCTTTATAGAACACTACCTGTATTTAAACCTTTAAAATGATGAATTCGGTTGTGTTAAAAACTCTAGCTCTTTTTTGAGCGCTTTTATCCCAGTCATCTCATGGTCTGCAAAAGGAAAGCGCTCCGCTATAATAATCCATTTATCCTTACTACTGCTTAGGCTATTTTGTTGATCTTCTAGCTTAACCATCAAAATATCGATATCCATACTCACTTTGGTAACTGCTACTTGCTGACCGGAGCCTTGTGACTTCTGTGCACGCGCCCTACCACACTCGTCTTCTAAGTTTTTACAAAACGTCTGTAGCTGCCCTAAAGTCATATCTTTGTTCAAAGCTAAATAAACGCCTTGATTGATATAATCAGGTTTTGGCTGCTCTTTGCTAGCGGTAATATCAGGATTTTTAATGGCGCAAGATAGCTCAATTTCGCCAAGCTTAGCTAGAGTTGACCGGACATTCGCCAAGTGATGATTCGCTTGATAGTTACTGCCTAAAGCTAACCATACTGCACTCACTGGCAGTGCTTGCAGTTTACCAAAACTAATCTTTGGTAAATGCTCTAGCGGCAAACCCACTAAATTATTATTGCTCATTGTTTACATGTTGCCATTTTTTGCAAAACGCGTGATTTGTACCCCTACTGCGTTTGCTTCTTTAATAGCTGTCGGCTTAGCGACGCTTAGGGTCAGTTTTTGGCAGTTATATTTGGCTAATAGTTTCTCGGCAAGTTGTTCGGCTAGATGTTCAAGCAGTTTGGCTTTGAGCTCTTTGCACCACTCTGCCACATCATCACAGACGTCTTTATAGCTCAAAGCATCTTTGACGTCATCTGATAGCGCCGCCTTGCTGATATCGGTTTCAAGCGTAATATCTATCATGATTGGCTGTGTGATTGCGCGCTCCCAGTCGAAGACGCCAATGACTGCCTCAACGCTCAAGCCTTTGACAAATACGACATCTGCTTCGTTAGGTAACATGTGCTTATCCTTAAAGTTCTCTGCTAATAGTCATATGAATGCATTAAGATTATAAATTTTATAGGGTTAGTGTTTGGCTTTTAGCATTTTACTTGGACGATGTCGCCATAAATCGATGCTAAACAATAATAAGCCGAACCATATCAAGCCAAATACGGCTAAGCGATGCAGATCAAACGGTTCTTTATAGTAAAACACCGCTAAGAAAAAGATAAAGGTCGGCGTCAAGTAATTCATAAAGCTTAGAATACTATAAGCGACGAGCTTAGTGGACTTATTAAACAGCAGTAAGGGTATCAAGGTAATCGGCCCTGCCAGCATCAATAGCCAGATATTGGAGGTGAACCAAAAGCTGATCTGACTACTGACGACATCCGCCTGCCAAAACCACCATACGCATATCGGTACGAGCATCGCGGTTTCGATAAACATTGCATCAACGGCAGTTAGCGGGGTTTGCCGCTGAATAGTGCCATAAGTGCTAAAACTAAAAGCCAATATCAATGATATCCAAGGCAGGCTCCCTAGCATAACGACTTGAATGAGCACCGACACCAAAGCAAAGCCAATCGCTACCCACTGCAACGGCCGCATACGCTCTTTAAATAAGATCATCGATAGCGCTACGCCGACCAAAGGCCCGATGAAATACCCTAAACTGGCTTCTAGTATCTGATCGTGATTCACCGCCCAGACGTAAGTGAGCCAATTAGTTGCGATAATCAAACCAGATAAAAAAGTTAGCGCTAACCATTTTGGGTTTTTTTTAAGGGTGTTAATCCATTGCCAACGTTTGGTTACGACTAAAACCACTAATAAGCATAAAAATGTCCAAATAATACGATGGCCGATGATCTCGGTCGCGTCATATGCGCTTAGTTGCTTAAAATACAGCGGAAACGTGCCCCAAATGGAGAACGCTATCAGCGCCGTAATAATGCCGCGTCTTGTGGTTTGCACTACGGCTACTGGTTTTTTTAGCACATTTTGGGTAGTCATACATCAGACAACTTATTTAGGCAAAGCGCATTTTATGCTCTTTTATATCTCCTGCATTTGCTTACAGGCAGGTAAGTAAAAGGAGAAAGATGCGTTTGTGAGATAAAGAGTTTTATTATTTGGACTTTGTTATTTTGGTTTTATTATTTAGATTTTATTACTTACATTTTATTACTGAGCGCTTATGACTTAAATAGAAAAGCAATGCGTCAACGTCATAAGGACATCAACACATTGCTACTTACCAATTACTTATATCATCAAGCTTTTTTTAATCGCACTTTAACTGATCAATAATAAAATATAGCAAGCTTTAGGCGTTATCAGTTTCAGCGCCTTTATCTACCTCAATAGACATCCCCACTTGATTGGCGAGCTCTGCAAAACCTGGGAAGCTGGTATTCACCGTCTCCACGCCTTCGATAATGATCTGCTCGGAGGCACGCAGGCTAGCAACCGCAAAGCTCATCGCGATACGGTGATCGTGATGCGAGGTAATATGACCACCGCCAAAGATAGGCTGCTGGTTATCAATCTCATCGCTTTGACCTTGTGTGCCCTTGCCCTCAATGATTAGCCCATCTTCAGTTACGGTGCAGTCAATCCCTAAGGTTTGTAAGCCATCGGCCATGACCGCGATACGATCAGACTCTTTTACTCTTAGCTCTTTAGCGCCTGTTAATACGGTACGACCCTTTGCACAACTGGCAGCGACAAATAATACTGGGAACTCATCGATTGCCAGTGGCACTAAGTGCTCAGGTATCTCAATGCCTTGTAGGTTTGAGGAGCGAATAGTAATATCAGCGACGGGCTCGCCGCCAACATGAGTTTCATTGCTTAGACTGATATCTACATTCATCAGCTTTAGGATATCGATAACGCCAGTGCGCGTTGGGTTGATACCCACTTGACTCAACGTCAGCTCGCTACCTTGACTGATCGCTGCCGCCACCATAAAAAATGCCGCTGAAGAGATGTCGGCTGGCACGGCGATATCGCCAGCGGTTAACTTACCGCCGCCCTCCACGCTGATACGATTGCCATCGACGCTCACGTCATAACCAAAAGCCGATAGCATACGCTCAGTATGGTCACGGCTGACTTCCGGCTGCGTCACTGTCGTTGTACCTTCACTCCACAGACCAGCTAATAACAAGCAAGACTTGATTTGCGCAGAAGCCACTGGCATCTGATACTCAATACCTTGCAGCGGCTTACCCGCTTTGTCGCGGCCGGTGATACTAAGCGGTGAGGTGCCACTAGTGCCCGTGCTTTGGATGATAGCGCCCATCTGCCGTAGTGGCGCGGCAATACGCTCCATTGGGCGTTTATTGAGGCTCGTATCACCGGTCAATACGCTATCGAATTCTTGCGCGGCTAAGATACCAGCCAGCAGGCGCATACTGGTGCCAGAGTTGCCCATATAGATAGGTGTCTTGCTCGGCTTTAGCCCATTCATCCCCACGCCATGAATAGTGAGCTTACCGTTGTCTGGCCCTTCGATAGTCACGCCCATATCTCTGAATGCTTGTAGCGTCGCTAACGCATCTTCCCCTTCCAAAAACCCAGTCACGCGCGTGACGCCCTCGGCGATACTACCGAACATGATACTACGGTGCGATATCGACTTGTCACCTGGAATGGTGATCGTACCATTGACGGCATTACTGGTATTAGGAGAAATAATATAAGAAGCTGACATAGCAGAGGTATCCGTATAAGGGGTGCTGGTTAGCATATGACCAAAATGTCGCCGTGCGGCTTGCGCGCGGCCCAAAAGGCCCATCAGGGCAGTTGAATCTTTATCAATAATAAGTTGACGTATATTTTGTAGATAATCGCTGTATTCATCGAGTGCATCGATTATCGCATTTTGATTGGCAAAGAAGATATCATGCCACATCTTAGGGTCACTCGCCGCGATACGGGTAAAGTCGCGAAAACCGCCAGCGGCATAGCGAAACATATTTAAATTGTCATCGTGGCTGGCCAGTTGATCGACTAGATTATAAGCCAATAAGTGCGGTAAATGACTGGTATGGGCCAGCACCGCATCATGATGCTGAGCGTCCATCGACATCACACTTGCCCCGACCGACTCCCATAACTGCCGCAACTTAGTGATAGCTGACTCATCGGTGCTCGCTAATGGACAAATAATGACGCTATGGTTAATAAATAAATCGCTGCGGCGGGCATGATAGCCTGAGTTCTCAGCGCCGGCAATCGGATGCGCAGGTACCAATCCAGTAGGCAAGCCCTTTCGTGAAGTCGCAAAAACATCGTTAGCAGCGGCGATGACATTGGCTTTGGTGCTACAAACATCGCTGATCACGCAGTCATAGGCAAGTATACCGCTCTGCATTGCCGCTTTAATCTCAGTGAATGCCGCTGATACCGCTTGCACTGGGATGGCGATAACGATCAAATCAGAGCCACTCACGACTTGGGCTAGAGAGCTACCGCCAGCATCGAGCAAACCCTGATCAAGAGCGGCGCTGATGCTCGGCTGATGCTTATCGACAGCGACTAGGCGTTTGCTTAGGCTATTATCTTTAATCGCTTGCGCAAGACTAGACCCGATCAGCCCTAGACCTATGATACAGACTTGCTCAAATAACGGCTCTGTAGTGAGATGGTTTGTGGATTTTAGATAGCTCATGGATCTCTTATTATAGGTATCTTATTATATGTATCTTACAAATTGATCTAGTGTCTCGGCTAAGGCGTATTGAGCAGTCATCATAAAGCATATCAAATCTTCAACCCGGCCTAGTTTAATACCGACTAGATGGAATAGCTAATAGATATAAATGAGTGACTATTAAAAGGAGTCACTCTGCATTTAAGATAGATTTTAAAGTATCGATCAAGCGTGTATTTTCTTCTGCTAAGCCTACGGTAATTCGTAACCAATCCTCTAGACCATAGCCTTTTAAAGGCCGTACAATCACCCCTTGCTCTAATAACGCTTGGTTAATATCAGCCGCACCTTCTATTTTTAGCATAATAAAATTGGCATATGATTTGATAAATTCAAGTCCTAGCGCATCAAACTGCTTCTCAAGCCAGCGCATTTGTCCGGCGTTGATTTTTCGCACTTCGCTAATAAAGCTTTGATCCGTTAGTGCCGCTGCTGCTGCCGCAAGAGCGATACGGCTAACATTAAATGGCTGGCGAATACGGTTGAGCAAATCCGCCACTAGCGGCGAGCTGAGCGCATAGCCGACACGTAGGCCGGCTAAGCCATAAGCTTTGGAGAAAGTACGTACTATCACCACATTATCAAACTCGTCTAATAGCGCCCGATTATTACTCTCAGGACTATACTCGATATAGGCTTCGTCTAGTACCACTAATACTGAAGCTGGCATGCTTGCGACAAACTCGCGTAGCGCCTCGCTATCTAATAAAGTGCCCGTTGGGTTATTGGGATTGGCGATGAATACGATCTTGGTATTGGCATTATCTAGGACAGCTTGACGCATCGCTTTTAGATCATGACCAAAACGCTTCGCTGGTACCTCAATACCAGTCGCGCCCTGCATCTTCGCTAGCATCGAATACACCACAAACCCGTACTGACTATAGACGATCGCATCATCAGCACCGACAAAGCTGCGCGCTAAGATATCGAGCAAGTCATTAGAGCCATTGCCTAAAGTGATGCTATCGATACTCATATCGGTAAAGTCTGACAGCGCTTGCTTGAGATAATAGCCATTACCATCCGGATAACGCGCCAACTGACTTAACTGCTCCGTTATCGCTAAAGTCACCTTTGGTGAGCAGCCCATAGGGTTCTCATTACTTGCCAGCTTGACCACATCTGAGACGCCATATTCACGCGTCAGCTCTTCTACCGGCTTACCCGTTTGATAAGGTGCTAGCTCCATTATACTCTCGTAGGCTGGCGTTAGTGGCTGAAGTGTCTTAGCTTGCAAGTTTTTGGAGGATGGCATGGCTTTGTCCTTTTTTACGCTGACTCAAATAGATATCTTGTTACGAATGACCACACTCTATATCTTAAAGCACCGCTTTTGGATAAGAGCCCAAGATGCGCACGTCTTTGACCAATGGACGTATATCAGCGATAGCGGCGCTGACGTTAGGACTATCAATATGGCCTTCCATATCGATAAAGAACACATACGCCCACTTGTTCGGGCGCTCAGGACGGGTTTCAATGCTGGTCATCGACACACCATGATAGGACATCGGCTTAAGTATTTCGATCAAGGCACCGGCTTTGTCATGAGCGGAGACCACAATAGAGGTCTTGTCTTGGCCTGATGGCGCGATAGCTTCGTGGCCGATGACTAAGAAGCGCGTGGTATTGCTCGGGTTGTCTTCGATATTCGAGTACAGCTTATGCAGATCATATTCAGCGACTGCCACATCCCCGGCAATAGCGGCTGAATGCCATTCGTTCTTAAGGCGGCGAGCGGCTTCGCCATTACTTGAGACGGCCACACGCTCGACACTAGGATAATTGACGTCGAGCCAATGACGACACTGCGCGAGGGACTGTTGATGCGAATAGATACGGCTGATACTGTCGATCTTAGTATGCTCAGCGACCAAGAAGTTTTGATGAATCGGCAGCTCAACCTCGCCGATGATCTTCAGCGATGAGGATAAGAATCCGTCTAAAGTATGATTCACCACCCCTTCAGAGGAGTTTTCGACAGGTACGACGCCATACATCGCTGTACCCGCTTCGACTTCACGAAACACATCGGTAATCGTAGTCAGCGGCATAGTATCCGCCGCTTTGCCAAAGTGTTTTAATGCAGCCGCATGAGTGAAAGTGCCAAGCGGTCCCAAAAAGGCAATACGCTGCGGCGCTTCTAAATCTAGACAGACCGACATAATCTCACGAAACAGACGCGCCATTTTTTCATCAGAGATAGGCCCCTCGTTACGCGCCATCACCGCTTTTAGTACTTGCGCTTCACGCTCAGGACGATAAAAGATAGGATGGCTATCGGACTTTTGCTCCGCTAGATGCTCTTTTTTAGCCACCGCTACTTTTTGGGCTAATTTTGCTCGATTATTAATCAGCTTATGAATCTCATTATCCACTGCGTCTATGTCTTGACGCAACTGATTCAAAAGCTGTTGATCGGTTGCAGCGCCGCTGACATCAGTACTTACTGACGTCATATTGTCTGGTTTTTGCTCTGCCGGCGACTTACTCATATCCTGTATCCTTTTTGAAACGGTTAACGTTTGCTATATTGAAGAAAACTAACGTCTAAATCTAGTGATTGTCTCTTGATTCTAAATTTAGTCATTCACTTTTTATTATTGATGTTTGGTTATTATTAATATTCGATTATCATTGATGACCTATCGGCTCTATTATCCGCTTTACTCATAAAAGAATCGGCCAATAAGGCAGGTAAACAATGGATCGCCCCTACTATAGCAAAAACTGCTGACAGTGCCCATGCAAAATAGCTATCGATAGCTGAAATAAAGTAAATGAGGGCATAGCTTTTTGTGGTATGCGCCTCATCATAAGAAATACTCGCAATCGCTATGACTAGCAGTAACCCCACAAGCAAATCTGTGTTAGAGTCTTAAAGACAATCTACGAGTAACCCCAAGGTTTAACCCTTATTATAATGACAAGGATATTTAATGAGCGCATTACAACAGCTTCGCACTATGACTACTATTGTCGCTGACACTGGCGATCTAGCCGCTATTGAGCGTCTCAAGCCTATCGATGCGACCACCAATCCAAGCCTCATCACCAAAGCGCTGATTCACCCTGATAATCAATCGATGCTAGCAGAAACGATGAGTCGTCAGCAAGGTGATGTCGATGCCGTTATCGATGCCTTAACGATCCAAATCGGCTGTAGTATTTTAGAGCTTATCGAAGGCCGGGTATCGACTGAGGTAGACGCGCGCTTGTCTTATGATACTCAGGCCACTATCGATAAGGCTTTGGAGTATATAGAGGCTTATCAAAAGGCAGGAGTTGACTCAGATCGAGTACTCATCAAGATGGCAGCAACTTGGCAAGGTATTGAAGCGGCCCGCTATCTTGAAACTCAGAACATACACTGTAATCTCACCTTGCTATTTGGTCAGCATCAAGCAATTGCATGTGCTGATGCTGGTGTCACGCTGATATCGCCATTCGTTGGACGTATCTTAGACTGGCAAAAACGCCAACAAAATCGCCAAAACGTCCCTGTCGCCGATGATATGGGCGTGCAATCGGTCAAGCTTATTTATCAGTACTACAAACAACACGGTTATCAGACGCAGGTAATGGGCGCAAGTTTCCGCTCGGTAGAGCAAATATTAGCCTTAGCGGGCTGTGATTTATTAACTATCGCGCCAAACTTAATAGATGAGCTTGCCAACATGGATGTCGAGGTCACCCGCCAGCTCTCGCCTACGATGTCGACGGATCTAGATGCTATGAGTAAAGTCAGTTTAACCCATGAAGAGTTCAGCGCCGCCTATCAAAACGATAAAGTGACCCAAGATCTATTACCAAAAGGTATTGATGGCTTTATTAGCGCTCGTGAAGAGTTGGCACAAGCATTAGCAGCTATGCGTTAGTTCAAGTAGATAATCCAAACAAACTGAATCACCCGAAAAGCGCTCTATTTCGAGCGCTTTTTTATCTAAATACTTGCTTTGCAATATCAATACTTGCTTTGAAAGTCTACTCAGGCTTTCAAGACCGTATAAACCGGCACTGGGAACTCGCCATGCAAGTCGACTAAGTCTAATAATACCAGCGCCCCTACCACATTATGATCCGCGGCTTTGCACAGCTCATAGGCGGTGCGCAAAGTGCCACCAGTGGCCAAAATATCATCAACCAAGAGTAAACGCTCAGGGGGCAAGTTACTTTGCATCTCAAGCGTATCTTTACCGTACTCTAGCGCATAAGCCTTATTAGCAACTGGTGGTGGCAGCTTGCCGGGTTTACGAAGTAGTATCATGCCTTTACCTAAGCGGCCTGCTAGTAAGCTTGCAAAGACAAAGCCGCGCGCCTCAACTGCTCCTAAGCAGTCCACCTCATCCATGAGACCCTCTGGCAATGCCGCTAACAGTGCATCAATTACCTCATCAATATGACTGCGCAGTAGAGGGGTGATATCATAAAAGTCTATACCTGGCTTAGGAAAGTTGGGTACAGTACGGATAATTTGCCAAAGCGGATGCTCTTTATTGATGACAGTAGTATCGTTAGTAGCAGTCTTAGCGGATGATGTCGCTTTTGTAGCGCTCATAAAAGTCCTTATAGGATAAAAATATAGCGATTATAACCAAAATTTAGCGGTCATCATAATCGCTCGTTATAGTAGCATAATTGCTGTACTAACAGTGATGACAGCTAAAAATGACGGCAGCTTCACTATTGAATATAGCGATAGGGCTTTAATAAAGGCTTACTTATCTCAATATACAAGTGTAAACTTAAATGAGCTAAGCGGCGATATATGCTACACTACGCGCGCTTAGATCGTCTTAAAACCCTAATGATAAATGAGCAATGATAGATAGGATTATGTATGAAACGTTATGAATGTATCGTCTGTGGCTGGATCTATGATGAAGAGCTGGGCTGTCCTGAAGAAGGTATTGCCCCTGGTACCCGCTGGGAAGATGTTCCTGATGACTGGATCTGCCCTGAATGCGGTGTGGGCAAGCTTGATTTTGAGATGGCAGAGTTTTAGAGCTAGTACCTTGATAACTAGGTAACTTGGACCCTCTAAATAGGACACTTTATGACGAATTCAAACTCTTCTGATACAGATAGCAGCGTTGATAGTAGTATTAACGAACATCGTGTCAACGCTAGTCACAGCATGGCTAGTGACGACACTACTAATCATGACGCGGTGAATACTGCTGCTACTAAAAAACAAGTGCAGTATCCGACTTCAGACTGGCAGAAATTCGGTGAGCATCATTGGACACCCTCAGATCTGAGTAAAGATCTGTATCAAACAATGATAGATATTGGCGATGGTATCGAGCTTTGCGTCGAAGCTGGCGGCAACCCTGATAATCCGCCACTGCTAATGATCATGGGCTTAGGCTCACAAATGATCTTTTGGCCCAATAGCTTTATAAAAAGGCTCATTGACGCCGGCTTCTTTGTGATACGTTTTGATAATCGGGATATTGGTCTGTCCTCGAAAGTGCAGATTGATGGGTTACCACGCGTCAATCAGCTAAAGATGATGTTTCGTCTGCAGGCGGGTCTGTCCAATAAAAGTGAGCAAGTCGCTTATAAGCTTACCGATATGGCAGAAGATACTGTGCGTTTGATTAAGGTTTTAAACCTTGGGCGTACGCACCTGATAGGCGCTTCTATGGGCGGTATGATTGCCCAAATTGTCGCCGCGCGTTATCCAAGCTTAGTTGATCGTATGGCTTTGATGTTTACTACAAACAATCGCGCCTTTTTGCGGCCACCGAAACCCAAACAATTATATACCTTAATCAATCGTCCTGAGAGTCACTCTGAGCGCGATATCGTCCGTCATAGTGTTTGGTTTATTAAGACAGTTGGTACGCCTGGGCATATAGATATTCGGGCAGTACGTGAAGTGGCAGAGCTGCGCTATCAGCGTAGCTTTCACCCGCTAGGCACGCTGCAGCAGCTCAATGCTATTTTGGCGTCTGGCTCCATTGCGCGATTTAGTAAAAAAGTAAAAGCGCCGACTATCGTTATGCATGGTAGCGCCGATGGGCTATTGCCTGCATCGCAAGGCAAAGTAGTGGCTAAGACTATCCCTAATGCTAAGTTTTATCTCATCGATGGTATGGGTCATGACATTCCAGCTTACTATCAGCCTTATATGGTTGATCTGATTCGTAATCATCTTTTAGGGTAGCTCATATTGCTAACGGCCTAGTTTTTTAACAAAAAAAGCGGCGTATTACCTAGGGCGTGTTGAACATTCGACCATGGCACTGACAGAGACTATTTTTTAGGCGATTTGCAGATAAAAATGGTAAGTTTAGTCGTTCTAAGCGTCTATTTTTATCAATAAAGCGGCAAAAAATAGTCCTGTCCCTATTGTTGTCGTAAGGGCTGATGCTAAAATCGTCCTAGTCGTTGTGAAAATCTAGCCAATGCAATAAGCATTACCTGCAATTTTCACTTAGACTAGAACTATTTTAGCGATCAGCAGTGCGCATTTGTGAATGTTCAACACGCCCTAATAATGCGCCGCTTTATTCATTTAATCTTGCTCATTTCTACTTTGGGGACTATTCATCAATCACAGCCAACATTGGTGCCTGCTTTATCAATACACATCTTATCGCCATTTTGCAGACTGCCAATCCAAGCTTTTCCTTGCTTAAAGACAAAAGAAGGCGCTTCTCGATAGCTGCCACTGCTCGCTACGCCCTCCTCCTCAAAACGAAAAGGAATCACCAGCTCCCCGCCTAAATTGACAAAACCCCATTTACCGTCGATACGCACGCCTGCTAGTCCTTCAGAAAAAGGACGCACGGCATCAAACGAATAGGTAATCATAGTAATATTACGATCATCGACAAAGCCCCATTTACCATCGCGCTGATCGGCTTGCAAAGTGGTAAAAGATGCGCGGTTAACAGCCGCAGTATCATTATTTGTGTCGTTAGTATTATTTTTAGCACTGACAGGACTGGGGTCTGAAATAGTATTACCATTTTTATCGAGCCAGCTGATGGCTTGACCTTTACGCACCCGCGCTTTACCGCCCTTATAATTATCGATATCGCTGATAGAAGCAGAAAACGGCACTATGATGTTGTTCGCCGTATCTATAACGCCATATTTACCGCCTTTTTTGACCACGATGCGTCCATCTGTCGCCGCGCGCGCCCAGCCGGATGATTCACCCAACTTATCATAGATCAGTGGCACCACTTCGCGTCCTTTCATATTCAAATAACCAACCTTATTACTGCGCTCAACAGGTATCAATCCGCCCGCTAGCTTGTCAGCGTCTACCTGCTGATAGCGCGACAAATCAACGACCCGCTTACCTTGTTTGTTGATTAAAGCAACTGGCGCACCAAAATCTTTAATCGCTAAAAAATAACGACTGTTGGCAGTACAAGAGACGTTTTTGTAATAGCTTTTGGGTAGCTTACAGCTCGCCGCTTGTGCGCTTGGCATAACAAGCATTAGGCCAGCCGACATCAGCATTCCTGTAGCGAGGTACCGACCGGTCAGTGCAGATAGCGTATTGAGCGTAGATCTAAGTAGTGACATAGATAATGTATATACCAGTAAGTTATTAACAAAAATTTGAATAGCGTTTTGGATTGCTCATAAGGCCGAAAACTCATCAAAGGCTTGTTTATTATAAACTGCTAAACCCACAAATAGCGAATAAGGAGTTGGCTATACAAAATTATCGTTATGCCATTTAGATTTTCAATCAAAAGGTATACACTTGTGCTCTTTTTTAGGCTTATATTTTTGTAAGCGCAAAGTCAGTGCAATATCATAGTCGTTTGTAAATCAATCAGACCCACAAGCAGGTCAATAAGTCAGAGGGGAGCTTTATGTCCAATACCAACACGCGTACTGCTACCATTGGCTTGGTCATAGGTTGTATTATTTTTGGTTTAGGTAGCCTTATTGTCGCCCATGTCGATGTCGGAGGCTGGGCGATGTCATTTTGGCGTCTGGCTATCTCAGGGATCGTTTTTGCAGTATTAGCCAAGATAGCCGGACAACGCTTGCCACGCTCGAGACGCGCTATTTTTTATGGGTTATTGTCAGGCGCGTTTTTGGGCTTGGACTTAGCGCTTTGGCATGAGAGTATCTATGCAGTCGGCCCTGGTATCTCAACGCTGCTTAATAGTTTGCAGATTTTCTTTTTGGCGGCGATTGGGTTTTTGTACTTCAATGAGCGCCAGTCTATTTTGCAATTGATTAGTTTATGTTTAGCGATGCTAGGCGTCGCTATGATAGGTAGTCCAGAGTTTGCACAAAATTCTGCGGCGACTTGGGGTTTTATCACTGGTATCGTCTCAGGCGGTATGCTAGCCGCTTCGATGACATTTATTCGTAAGACCCACGATACCGAGCCGACTCCTATACTGATACTAATGCAGCTGGTCAGTATTGGCGGAGTACTGGCGATGATAGTCCCGATGCTTATACTAGATAAAGGTAATATTATGCCCAGCACTTTGTCAGAGGTGGGCTGGATACTGGTCTATGGCGCTGTAATGCAGTGCTTAGCTTGGGGCTTGATTGCCTACTCTATTCCTAAGCTGTCGCTGGCTTTGACCGGATTATTACTGTTGTCTGAGCCGGTTGCCGCTTTGCTTATTGACTATACTTGGCTAGATAAGCCCATTAATGCTTTGCAATGGACCGGCGCACTACTAACGATGTTGGCTATTTATTTAGGCTCACTAAAGCCCAAACCTCGAGCGCTACGCCGCTATCGGTTTTTTGCGCGGTTTTATAATAAGAAGTATTAGCCTAAAAAAAAGAGCGAGCCTGATAACAGACTCGCCTTTTTATTCTCAATGCTAAAAGCTCTTGAAGATATAAGATCAGTTTTTTTGACGATTAAATAAAGCGTTGAGTACGATGGCTGCTAAAGTGGCGGTACCTATACCGCCCAAATCGAAACTACCGAGCATGAGACTGAAATTACCTGTACCCATAATGACGGTCACAGCAGCAATAACAAGATTGCTGTTTTTAGTGAAGTCAATATTGTTATCTATCCAAATCTTCAAGCCTGCAATAGTAATCAAACCAAATACGACGATAGAGGCACCGCCTAATAATGCGGCTGGAATGGTCTGAATAATCGCCCCAAACTTAGGCGACATGCCCAGCATCACTGCGACTACCCCAGCAATGACAAATATCGTGGTGCTATAGACTTTAGTGACTGCCATAACGCCAATATTCTCAGCATACGTGGTCACTCCAGTACCGCCAAAGCCGGCCGAGAATGTGGTTGCTAAGCCATCAGCAAGAAATGCCCGGCCCATATAAGGCGTCACTCGCGCTTTGGTCATGCCCTCCACCGCTTTAAAATGACCCAAGTTTTCGGCGACTAAAATAAAAGCCACCGGTGCAATCAAGACAATAGCGCTCATCTCAAAGCGCGGCGTATGAATGCTAGGCAGACCAAACCATGAGGCTGCAGCGACAGTCGTAAAATCAATCGGTGTGCCGTAGCCCATTACGTTAGTAACGATGTAATAGATGACATAAGATAAAATCAGGCCAACTAGTAATAGTAGGCGGCGCAGCATACCGCGCGTAAATACCGCCACGCCACTAATGAGCAGTACTGTCAATGCTGCCATCCAAGCGTCAAACTGATTGGCCGAGACGCCTTGAACAGTGACTGGCGCTAAATTTAGACCGATAATCATCACGATAGCGCCGGTGACGATAGGCGGCATCAAGCTCTCTATCCAGCCCGTACCGGTCTTCATCACCAGTAAGCCTACGAGCGCATAAATGATACCGCATGCCATGATACCGCCCAAGGCCACATCCAAACCGCTATTGAAACCGGTGCCTGCGTAAGCGGTTACTGCTATGACAGGACCAATAAAAGCGAAGCTTGAGCCCAAATAGCTCGGCATCCGGCCACCGGTAATCACAAAGAACATGATGGTACAGATACCTGACATCAAGATAGCTAGATTGGCGTCAAACCCCATTAATAAAGGTGCCAATACTGTCGCGCCAAACATCGCAAAAGTATGCTGAATACCTAGCAAAATGCTCTTTGATGGTGGCAAATATTCATTGATTCCTACTGGGTTACGATCTAAGTCGCCTTGGAACGGACGCCAAGTGGGAAACCATTTGCCATTATCGAAGTCTGGATGATGCGGTATCGTCATAGCATTAGTCTCAATACCTGCAGCCTCTAGTGCATTATGTTCCGATGAGGTTTGCGTCGGTTGTTCTGAAGGGGGTGTCATGCGCGTTTCCTATTTGACCCAACTGCGTTGATTTACTTAAAAAGAAAGATATGGCTTCATTATTGAAAGGTGTTAAGCCCTGTTGACTAGTCATATTAATGATAAATGACATTAATAATAATTAGTTAATCATCGATAGCGAAAGTCTTGCTTTTTTTCGTTAGTCACGTCGATTGATATATGTTCTACTGAGTTGATAATTGGACGCTTTTGGCTTAGAGTTTAGACTCTAAGCCGTTTATTTTATTACAGGATGTTACAGCTGTGTTAGTGCTCAGCATAATAACGGAATTTTATAGCAAAAAAAAGCGCTTATTAGACCCTTTGATATACTGTCTGATTTTCGAGCACTCCCTTATGAAATGGATATTCTGAGATAACAACCCTCAAGTTGTATCCTTGTCTATATTCAAGTATCTATGCTCAAGTATCTATGTTCAAAGCAGCATAATTCTTAATTCTTAATCCTTAAGCAACCTAATATGTGCCTGTCAAATAGACGCTGTCTACTGACAAGCTATCGGCTTTATATTTAACCTTTAGAGTATTTACTTATGATTAGTGTTTTTGATTTATTTAAAATTGGTGTCGGCCCTTCAAGCTCACATACTGTGGGCCCTATGGTAGCCGCTAATTTATTTTTATCCGCACTGCGTAAACAGACTAAGCTTGACACAATAAAAAGTATTGAAATCGAGCTTTTTGGCTCTTTAGCCGCTACCGGCAAAGGACACGCGACTGATACCGCTATCTTGCTTGGGTTGCTCGGTCATGCTCCTAGCACCATAGACACCCGGCTTACCAGCCAATATCTGCTACCTATATTTTCAGATAAGACCCTTAATATCGCAGGCGAGCATGAGATTGCTTTTGATGTAGATCATCATATTCACTGGTATAGTGATACGGTGCTGCCTTATCATCCCAACGCGATGACAATTAGTGCGCGCTTAGCTGACGATAGCCGCTACCAACAAACCTACTATTCAGTCGGGGGCGGTTTTGTAATCAATGAAGAAGACGCCACCAACCCTGATGACGATCATGCGACGCCGACGATAGAAGAGCTCCCCTATCCGTTCAATAGCGCCTCAGAGTTACTTGAGCGCTGCCAAAAGAACGGCTTGAGTATCAGTGAGTTGGTACTAGCGAACGAGTGCCATTATCGTGATAAAGAGGAGGTTCTTGCATACTTAGATTCTATATGGGACTCAATGCAAGACTGCGTAGCCAGAGGCTGTCAAAGTAGTGGTATTTTGCCTGGAGGTCTCGATGTCAAACGCCGTGCCCAAGCCCTATATTTACAGCTGTGCGCTGAAAAAGACCGCCCTATTGCCAAAACAGATAAACTCGCGGCGATGGATTGGATCGATTTATACGCTTTAGCCGTCAACGAAGAGAACGCTAATGGCGGTAATGTCGTGACCGCTCCGACTAACGGCGCAGCAGGTATTATCCCAGCTGTTATGCATTACTACCGCGATTTTCTATCTAGCTATAGCTTGGATGGCGCGCGCAAGTTTTTACTCAATGCCACAGCTATTGGAAGCCTTATTAAACAAAACGCTTCTATCTCAGGCGCTGAAGTCGGCTGCCAAGGCGAAGTGGGCTCTGCTTGCGCGATGGCGGCATCAGCTTTGGCCGAGGTATTAGGTGGCGATCCTGCCAAATGCCTCAATGCTGCTGAGATCGGTATTGAGCATAACCTAGGTCTGACTTGCGACCCTATTGGCGGCCTTGTGCAAGTGCCTTGTATCGAGCGCAATGCTATGGGCGCGGTAAAGGCGGTGAATGCGGCGCGCCTTGCCTGCCGCGGCGATGGTCAGCACTTCGTCTCTTTTGACAAAGTGGTTGAGACCATGAAACAAACTGGCGCTGACATGCTTGAGAGCTATAAAGAGACTTCGCGTGCAGGGCTTGCTGTGATTGCAAATAATCGAATTCCCACAGCCAGCCACGGGGTCAGTGTTAAATACAGTCAGTGCTAATTATAGTTAATGCTAAGTATGCTTAATGCTAAGTCTGATTAATGCTAATGACAGCTAATGATAAAGCCATCGCTACGCTGACAAAATAATGACCACAAAAAAGCCTCTAAATAATTAGAGGCTTTTTACATTTAATCACGATAAGTTTAGATATGAGTTTTAGTCACCTATCAAAGCTTACTCAGCGTTTTTTGAGATAACTTCGTTTAGATACCATACTGGCTTAACCACACCAGCAGCTTCGTCAGCGACCGCTTCTTGGCGGACGTCTAACATATAGCGGTATCCTGGCTCATAAGTGAAACCTTGGATGTTACCGTTAAATGAAGTGAAGTTTCTTTGATGCGCTTGACGGAATTGCAAGCACTCAGACTTAATCACTTCACCTGTGTTTGCAGTGACATCACAAACCGCTTTAGTAGGGGCAATCTCAATCTTTAAGTTAGGAATATTAACTACTTTAACATTCTGCGCTTCACCTTCGACAACCATAGTACGTTCGTCATTAAGGTCCATAGTAGAACAACCGGCTAAGGCGAAAGTAGTTGCGAATGCTGCTATTGCTAATTTTTTCATGAATAAATCCTCAATTGATATAAATTATGAATAGTTAATAAGTTAACAGCTGTTGATAACACCTATCGATGATAAAAACCAATAGTCTATAAATAGCGCTTAATATAATTTAAGCTTCGTTCACAGCTTTGTTAATTTAGTAACTTATATTGATTATAGTTTTTCAAATCAAAATAATTATAGAGCGAGCACCCATTCTAGCACTATGACTCCTTTGTAACTTAACGTCAAAGTTTGCAACTTTTGTCAACGAACCATTAAACCTGTTAAAAGGTTCTAAATTAAGTTAACTGCGGTAATCAGCGTTGATTTTGACGTAATCGTACGATAAGTCGCAAGTGTAGACCGTATCACTTGCTGTTCCGCGCGCCAAATCGATACCGATAGTAATCTCCGGACGACTCATGACTTTATCTCCATCAGCCTCCTTATAATCCGGTGCAACGCCGCCGTTTTGACAAATCATCACTTCATCTAGATACACATCCACCTGTTCAGTATCTAAGTCTGGGACGCCAGCGTAGCCGACAGCCGCTAATATACGTCCCCAGTTGGCATCACTGGCAAAAAACGCGGTTTTTACCAGTGGTGAGTGCGCCACTGCATAAGCGACATCGCAGCACTCCTGAGTAGTATTACCGCCGGTTACTTTAACCGTCATAAACTTAGTCGCCCCTTCTCCGTCACGGACGATCAATTGTGCTAAGCGTACAAACACCTCAGTCAGCGCAGTAAATAGCGGCTGATAATGAGGATGCTCTGGGCTATCAATCACATCGAGACTCGCCTTGCCTGTCGCTATGAGCACGCAGCAATCATTAGTAGAAGTGTCGCCATCTACAGTGATACGATTAAAAGATTGCTCATTAATTGCGCTTAGCATCTCTTGTAATAGATCAGCACTGATATTAGCGTCAGTGGCGACATAGCCAAGCATCGTCGCCATGTTTGGTCGTATCATGCCCGAGCCTTTAGAGATACCAGTGATGTGATAAGTACTTTTTTTATCACCCTCAGCTATTTCCACTTTACGACTGGCAAGCTTCGGCAAAGTATCAGTCGTGCGAATACCGTTGGCAGCAGCGAGCCAGCTATCAGGCGCTAGCTGAGCTAAGGCTTCATCTAAACCTTTGATGACGGCATCGCTATTTAACGGCTCACCGATGACGCCTGTAGAGAACGGCAACACGCTCTCAGTGTCGACCCCTGCCTTAGTAGCAACAGCGGCACAGATATCGCTCGCGCGGCGCTTGCCATCGTTGCCTGTTCCGGCGTTGGCATTGCCAGTATTCGTCACTAGATAACGCGGACTGGCCTGTGCAAAGTGCTCGCGAAGTACTCTGACGGGAGCGGCGCAAAAGGCGTTTTTAGTAGTGACTACCGCAACGCTTGCGCCTTTGGCAATCTCAATGAGGACTAAATCATCACGGTCTTTGTAGCGCACACCAGCTGCGGTAGCGCTAAGAGTGATGCCATCGATAGGGTATATTGTGTCAGGTACTGCCGTATCTCCAACAGCCATAATGCTTCCTTTATAAGTATGAATTAGGGATAAGTATGAATTAGGGTAAACGCGCTTACTAAAGCTAGTAAAAATCAGCCTCTATTTGCTTAAATCAAAAGCTGACCAAATTGGGGCATGATCTGAGGGTTTCTCCATCGCTCTAAGATCATAGCTGATACCAGCATCTGCGCACTGGTCGACTAAATCAGGGGTACATAAAATATGGTCGATACGCAGACCGCGTTTGGGATCATCATTGAAGCCGCGACTACGATAGTCAAACCAGCTATAAAAGTCCTCACTATCAGGGTAATGCAAACGATAGGTATCGATTAAATCGCGAGACATCAGCGCCGTGTACCACTCACGCTCCTCTGGTAAAAAGGAGGTTTTTCTATTTTTTAGCCAGCGCTTAGCGTTTGCCTCGCCAATACCCACATCGATGTCCTCTGGCGCAATATTCATATCACCCATGATAATCAGCGTCCGGCCTTCGGCGATTAACACATCAATATAAGCCGTCAAATCTGCGTAGTAAGCTCTTTTCATCGGGTACTTAATCGGATGATCTTGGCTCTCTCCTTGCGGAAAATAACCATTTAGTACATCAATCTCGCGACCTTCGAAAACATAGCGCGCGTGGATGAAGCGTTTTTGTGCTTCCTCATCCTCACCCGGGAAGCCTTTTTGAACAAATATAGGGGCAACTTTTGACAATAGTGCCACGCCGTAATGCGCTTTTTGGCCAAAATACTCGACATGATATCCTAAAGATTCGACGTTTTTTAGTGGGAACTGTTCATCATGAACTTTGGTCTCTTGCAACCCCATTACATCGGGATCAATGATGTCGCGTACCGCCTCAAGCTGATGTTGACGCGCGCGAATACCATTAATATTGAAACTGACAAAACGGACCATACGTTACCCTCTTTATTCATTTTATTATGTTTATGCTAGTTATCATATTAAGCTATTTAGCTATTAACTATCCAAGCTTTTAAATAACTGAGCTTTTAAATAACTGAGCTTTTATTAATTATAACCGCTAGTTTGGTGATTAGCGTCTAATCGAGCCGTAATCATAACAGAGTTAGTGCGCTATCTGTTGCTTGCTGCCAATCCTTACGCTAAAGTGGCTTTATCAAAAAGTAGCTTTATTAAAAAATATGTCTACTAAGACGAGCCGGTGATTACTATGAGCAAGAGGATAGAGTATTAAACCTTCCTAAACCTTTAGTACTAGGCTCCGCTATTACTTTGCACCTTACTACTTGCGCCTTACTATTTATGACTGAGTAAATTTATGACTACAAAATCTGACAGCGTCCCAGCGATAACAGCAGATCCGTTATTTTCTACTAACTACTCTATATATATCAACCATACAGATGCCGGCGGCATTGTTTATCACGCCAATCATTTGGTATTTTTTGAGAACTGTCGCCGTGATTGGTTCACCAAACTTAATATTAGCGGCTACTTTTTGCAGACCCAAGAAGGCCATATACAGCATTTTGTCGTGAGCCAAGCGCAGTTGCAATATCATAAGGCCATCTTATTAGACGAAACCATAGAAGTACGTATCGACAAAGTCGAGCTAAAACCAGCTAGCATTATTTTTTATCAAAGCATTCATCGCCGGCCGTCAATACCAACTCAGCATCCAAAACAAGCCAGCTCAGATACTTTATTAAGCAGTGCAAAAATAGTTATCGCTTGCGTGCAAAATCAGCTAAACCCTACTGCCTCTGAAAACTCAGAGCCAGCGGCTACCCTAGCAGACGGCTCATTATCTGGTCAATCGGCTACACAAAATAATCAAACCACTACTATTAAGCCCGTTCGTGTTCCTAAAAGCCTACGCGACACTATCGAGCAAGCGATCCACGAATACAATAACCGGTGATAAAAACGGTTCGCAGGCTACTCGGCAAAGATGATTTAGGAGAAATCATGAGTAGCCGCTTAACGTGATATGAGGCCCTCGAAAAACTTCGAATCTTCGTTTATTCGCCGTACTTTTAGGCCTGAGCACTTTTTAGAGTAATTGTTACTATACTTTTGAGGTTTTTTTGCCTATTATTTAAAGTTACTAGAAAATGGATGAGCGGTAACATTTGTGACATAAAGTGTATTTAAAGCGGCTAATCACAAACACGAACGGTTAAGTCATCTAAATATTGCTCTATTATCGTTATCCATTGCTATGCTTATTAACTGTCTCATCTTTCATGGAATGATCCAATCAAGACCTTTAAACTTCAAGGACGCAGAAAATGACAATGAATAAACCTTGGCATGCTCGTTATCCCGCTGGTGTACCTAAGACCATTTACCCAGATAATTATGCCAATATCATAGAGCTTTATGAAGAGAGCTTTAGCCGTTATCGCCAGCATCCTATAAGTATCTGTATGGGTGTCACTCATACTTACGGTGACGTCGATGACGCCTCATTAGCTATCGCCGCTTGGTTACAAGGGCAAGGCTTGCCTAGAGGGAGCGTTGTGGCCTTAATGATGCCAAACGTACCGCAGTACCTGCCAACGATGATAGGCATCTTGCGTGCCGGTTATATTTGTACTCCTGTCAACCCTTTATACACTGGCCGCGAGCTGCGCCATCAGCTCAACGATTCTGGCGCAAAAGCTATCTTCTTGGTCGATAACTTCGCACAAGCGCTAGAGCAAGTCGTCGATGAGACCGCTATTAAGCATATCGTACTCTCGAAAATGGGCGATATGATGGGTCTTAAGGGTATCTTAGTCAACACCATCATCCGGCAAGTCAAACGTTTAGTACCCAAATATAAGCTCAATGATCCAAAACATGCCGTCACTAAATTCCCAGATGTGCTCAAAAGAGGCAAAAATATGCCTTTTCAAAAGCCAAAAATGTCTTTGGATCAAAAAGCGTTTTTGCAGTACACCGGCGGTACCACAGGCCTATCAAAAGGCGCCATCTTATCGCAGCGTAATGTCGTAGCGGCCGCTCTACAGTCTGAGGCTTGGACACGCCCTATCACCGGCCAGATCAATGATGTTTATATCAATATGGTGATGGCATTGCCGCTGTATCATATTTTTGCCTTTATGCTGAGTCTGTTAGCGGTACGATCAGGATATACTTTTATTCTCGTTCCTAACCCGCGCGATATTCCTGGGTTTGTGAAGACCTTATCCAAACAGCCTTTTCATATTTTCCCTGCAGTGAATACCTTATTTAAAGGACTGCTGGATAATCCTAATTTTGAAAAATTAGATTTTAGCTCATTAAAGATATCTCAAGCCGGTGGCATGGCTGCGACTCAGCAGACAGCGACGCGCTGGCTTGAAGTGACAGGCTGCCCTATGATTGAAGGTTGGGGTATGACTGAGGGCGTTGCTGTTGGTACTGCCAATGTCATCACTGATCGTAAGTTTAACGGTACTATAGGCGTGCCAGTTCCGGGCGTCGATGTCAGTATTATTGATGAAGACGGCAACCGCGTCGGCTACAATCAAGCTGGTGAGATGTGCATTAAAGGCCCTAATGTCACCTTAGGCTACCTCAATCGAGATAATACAGATGACTTCACCGACGATGGCTATTTCCGTACTGGCGATATCGTTAGTATGGATGAACAAGGCTATGTCAGGTTGCTTGATCGCAAAAAAGATATGATTTTGGTCTCGGGCTTTAATGTATTCCCTAATGAGCTTGAGTCGGTTATGCTCGACTATGAAGGTATCATCGATTGTGCAGTCATTGGTGTGCCTGATGAGCACCAAGGGGAATCTATCAAGATGTACGTCATCCGTAAGGATAGTAATGTCACTAAAGAGATGGTTAAAGACTTTGCCCTTGATAATTTGACTGGTTATAAATGTCCGCGTTATATCGAGTTCGTTGATGAACTGCCAAAATCCAACGTCGGAAAAGTACTCAGACAAAAACTGCGTGAAAAGCACTTAGAAGACAACCCTACTCTTTAAAACACGCTTTACAGCAATAGTTAGCTCACCATTATTTATAAGGGCTCTTTACTTGGATAAAGGGCCTTTTTTATAGGTTCGCTTGATAGCACTACTATATAAACGCTGCAATATAATATTGGGTCAATATAACCGCTCGTCTATTATTATTATCCACTTATCCGCTTACCACACCACATTATGAGAGACTTATCAACTTTATATTATTACTCTAAAGTCTTTGTATGTCGTTATCATAAAAAGCTCAGGTTATGGTAGTGTGTTTCCAAATTATTTCACTATGTTACTGTTTAGCAAAATATTAAGATTATTGTGCTCTAAGATTTTAGTCAACAGTAGTTTTAATGGCAGTTAAATCAGTATATTTGTATAGCGATAATACTTTAAGCAGCAACAGTGCTGTATCGACAGTGCTGAAAAGCTTCTCATTTAGGTTCGTATTTATAGAGCCTCAATGAAAGACTTGTGTAAAGGCCACCATATGTTAGCAGTCAGTTAATAGATAGGATAGCACTCGACATCATATAGCCATGGACAGGATGACCACCATAGCTGTTGATGTTGACAGGGATGTGACTACTTGCCTATAGAACCTTAACTTATCTCAAATTTAAGGATGCTAGATATGACAGTGAACAAACCTTGGCTCGACCAATACCCGACTAACGTACCTAAGACAATCAACCCTGATAAATACGGCAGTATAGTCGACCTCTATGAAGAGTGTTTTGATCGTTTTCGTATGCATCCGATGAGTGTCTGCATGGGTGTCACGCATACTTATGATGATATCGATAAAACCTCATTAGCTATCGCCGCTTGGCTACAAGCGCAGGGCCTACCTAAAGGCAGTATTGTAGCGCTTATGATGCCAAACGTACCGCAGTACCTGCCGACGATGATAGGTATCTTGCGTGCCGGCTATATCTGTACACCTATCAATCCACTCTATACCGGTCGTGAGCTACGTCATCAATTAAATGACTCTGGCGCTCAAATCATCTTTGTCGTTGACAACTTCGCTCAGGCGCTTGAGCAAGTGGTCGATGAGACCGCTATCAAACGTATCGTGCTCTCCAAAATGGGCGACATGATGGGTCTAAAAGGAATGCTGGTCAATACCATCATCCGACAAGTTAAACGCTTAGTACCCAAATATAAGCTCAATGATCCTAAGCATGAAGTGACTAAGTTCCCTGACGTTATCAAAAGAGGCAAAGAGCTGCCTTTTAATAAAACCAACATGAACTTAGATCAAAAAGCGATCTTGCAGTACACCGGTGGTACTACTGGTTTATCCAAAGGCGCTGTATTATCACAGCGTAATGTCGTCGCCGCCGCGCTTCAGTCAGAAGCTTGGTATTTGCCGGTGACCTCGGAGATTAATGAAGTCTATATCAATATGGTCATGGCGCTACCGCTGTATCATATCTTTGCTTTTATGCTCAGCTTATTGGGCATGCGTTCAGGCTACACCTTTATCCTAGTGCCCAACCCTCGCGATATGCCCGGATTTATTAAGACCTTATCGAAGCAGCCGTTCCATATCTTCCCAGCGGTCAACACTTTGTTTAAGGGCTTATTAGATCAGCCAAACTTCAAAGACTTGGACTTTAGCTCACTACGTATCACCCAAGCCGGCGGTATGGCAGCGACAGAACAGACCGCAGCGCGCTGGTTAGAGGTCACAGGCTGCCCGATGGTCGAAGGTTGGGGTATGACCGAAGGCGTGGCCGCGGGTACCGCAAACGTCATCACCAATCGCGAGTTCAACGGTACTATTGGTGTTCCCGTGCCAAGCGTTGACGTCATCGTTATAGACGAAAATGGTGAGCGTCTGGGCGTCCATCAAGCAGGCGAGATGTGCTTTAAGGGCCCAAATGTCACTTCAGGCTATCTTAGCACCGATAGCAGTGGCGATTTCACTGAGGATGGCTACTTCCGTACTGGTGATATCGTTAGTATGGATGAAAAGGGTTACTTCACCCTACTCGATCGCAAAAAAGATATGATTTTAGTCTCAGGCTTTAATGTATTCCCGAACGAGATTGAGTCGGTGATGCTTGACTGTGAAGGCGTTATTGATTGCGCTGTCATTGGCATTCCTGATGAGCGCCAAGGCGAAGCGGTCAAACTCTACGTCGTCCCTGCCAATCAGAACGTCAGTAAGAGCGACATCAAAGAGTTTGCTTTGGATCATTTGACTGGTTATAAGTGCCCTCGTTATATTGAGTTTGTCGATGAGCTTCCTAAGTCCAACGTTGGTAAAGTGCTGCGTCAAAAGCTGCGCGAACAGCATTTATTAGACAATCCGTCTTTATAACTAACCTGCTAGTGATTGGTACTCTACAGAAGCCCTTTATATGAATAAAGGGCTTCTTGCTTTGTAAAATGTCAAAAATAGTATAGAATTTTATCATTATGCTCACCTCTCATCAGATATAAGGATTTATCTGTTGAAAAGATGGATAAGCGATAGCGATACCTTTGTTATCAATCCACACCTTCTACTCCATTTATCACTCACTAAGGATAGTAATAATGATGAATAAACCTTGGCTTGCACAGTATCCAGCCAGCGTCCCTGCCACTATTGACCCCGATCAATACTCAAGCTTAATAGAGCTGTATGAAGAGAGTTTCGATAGCTTCGCTAATCAGCCCTTTAGCATCTGTATGGGTGTTAAACACAGCTATGATGATATCAATCAAGCTTCAAAAGCCATCGCTGCATGGCTACAATCACAAAGCCTAGCGCCCGGTAGCGTGGTGGCATTGATGATGCCAAACGTACCGCAATATTTGCCGACGATGCTTGGCATCTTGCGAGCAGGTTATGTCTGTACGCCAGTCAACCCACTATACACCGGCCGTGAGCTGCGCCATCAGCTCAATGACTCTGGTGCCAAGGCGATATTTTTGGTTGATAACTTTGCAAAAGCGCTTGAAGAAGTCGTTGATGATACCAAGGTTGAAGCCATTGTGGTTTCAAAAGTAGGCGATATGATGGGCCTTAAAGGTATTGTAGTAAATACGCTACTACAGCATGTCAAAAAACTAATCCCTGATTACAACCTTGATAGCGCTAAACATAAAGTAACTGCCTTTCCTAATGTCCTCAAACAAGGCAAAAAACGCCCCTTAAAAAAGGTCGAGTCTAATTTAGAGCAAACAGCATTCCTTCAATACACTGGCGGCACCACTGGACTCTCTAAAGGCGCTATCTTAACGCAGCGCAATATTGTCGCTGCCGCCTTGCAATCTGAAGCTTGGTCGGAACCTATCGTCTCGAAAATTGGCGACGAACAAATCAATATGGTCTTAGCCTTACCGCTCTATCACATTTTTGCCTTTATGCTCAGCTTAGTAGGCGTACGCTCTGGCAATGCCTTTATTTTGATTCCTAATCCGCGCGATATTCCAAGCTTTATCAAAACGCTCTCAAAGCAGCCTTTTCATGTACTACCAGCGGTCAATACCTTGTTTAAAGGTCTGCTTGATCATCCTGACTTTAGTAAGCTTGATTTTAGCTCGCTACACATGTCGCAAGCTGGCGGCATGGCTGCCACTGAGCAAACCGCTTCACGTTGGCTGCAAGTAACAGATTGCCCGATGATCGAAGGTTGGGGAATGACTGAATGCGTGGCGGTAGGTAGCTGCAACGTACTCACCAATACTGAATTTACGGGCTCTATTGGCGTTCCTTTACCTAGCATCGATATGATCGTTATCAATGAGGATGGTACGCGGGCTGCGGTCAATGAAGCGGGTGAGATTTGTATGAAAGGCCCTAATGTGACGCCCGGCTACCTAAATAGAGATAATAGTAAGGAGTTCACCGAAGACGGTTACTTTCGCACCGGTGACATCGGCAAAATGGATGAGCAAGGCTACTTCACTATACTCGATCGCAAAAAAGATATGATACTCGTCTCAGGGTTTAACGTCTTCCCTAATGAGATCGAATCGGTTATGCTCGATTGTGAAGGTATCTCAGACTGCGCTGTTATTGGCGTTGCTGATGATAGCCAAGGTGAGTCGGTAAAGATATACGTCATACCTGACAATGATAGCGTCAGCGAAGCTATGATTAAAGACTTTGCTTATAAAAACCTAACTCGCTACAAATGCCCAAGTCATATTGAGTTCGTTGATGATCTACCTAAAAGTAATGTTGGCAAAGTCCTGCGCCAGAAGCTGCGCGAAAAACACCTAGCCGATCATGCGTAAGCGTTAATCAGCATTGTTGATAGCCATTGACTTCCTCCCCTCGCTAAACCGAGGGCTTTCTTATTATAAAATCACCGGTATTAAGCACTTAGATAGAAAAAGTAGCTTTAGCTAATCTTACTCACAATCTGCAAAGGCAGATGCTTCATTGCTTGACCAACAATCGACCAAGGCAAGCTTGGTACGCAAGCTTCCTCGACACCAGACTCTATAGCCGCGACGATGGCTTTGGTTCCTGTATTAGCGTCCACTTCAAACGGTAATGGCTTAGCATCCTTGTTAATCTCAGTACGAATATAACCTGGATAAATCGTAGTGACCTTAATCGGTAGCTTAGTGAGCAACATATCGGCGCGAATCCCTTCGGCAAGATGCGCAATACCAGCTTTTGCTGCGCCATAGGTTGTCATATGACCTGGCAGACCGCGCATCGCTGACATGCTCGAGATTACCACTAAATGACCCGCGTTTTGCTTGCGAAATATTTTCATGGCAGCTTCACACTGCGCGAGTGCTGAGATGAAGTTGATCTCAGCGGTACGGCGGTTGATTTTAAACCGGCCTTTACCGATACGGCGGCTATCTCCGACACCAGCATTGACAACGATACGATCTAAATGTCCAAAGTCTGCGGCAAACTCATCAAATACTTTGAATATTGACTCATAGTCGCTGACGTCTAAGATTTTATATTCCACTCGGATATTGGGATAGCTCTGCAACAAATCGACTTTAAGCTGCTCTAGACGCTCACCGCGGCGCGCGCAAATCGCTAGATTATAGCCAAGTTTGGCAAATAATCGTGCCATGACCTCACCAAGACCTGAGCTTGCGCCAGTGACCAGCACAGTTTTGCCTTGTCCGACTTGTGATTTGGTCAGACCATTTAGATAGCGCGCAGGTTGTATCGCACTGGTCGCTTGCGCCCTGCCTTGTTTGACAGTTTTTGTTACTAAGCTCATTAGTTTATTTTGCATAGCATTCTCTTCTCATCAATACCGTACGTTTGCACCGCTTTATGGCTTTAAATAACCAGATATAAAGATATCATAGTATAGTGGCCATGCTTTAGATACTAGATGTAATCTTTTCTTAAGTGCGGATAATCACTATACCTTATACCCTAAACATTCACCATTAGCGCCAAGTAACAAAGCGCTCGCCTTCGGCAAATAAATGGCTGTATTCATTCAAGGACAATAACCGTGCCGTCTCTCCTCGTAAGGTAAGAGCGGTCACCCCCGTATTGATTAACCGCTTATTGAGCTGATAGGCCGTTTGACTGTCCTGCTCAAGTAACTGCGCGGTAATCGCAGCGATTACCCCGCCCGAGGTAAATACCAACACTGTCGTATCCTCAGCGGCTCTATTATCTTTAGCAGCTGTATTTAATGAGTTGGCTTTATCGCGTATTTGCGCGAGCGCGCGCTGTGTACGCTCATTGAACTGTGTCCAGCTCTCAATATAGTCATCATCATACTCGCCGCCATGCCAGCGCTGCATCGCTTGATCAAATAGCTCAGCCAAACGCAGCTTAGGCACGTCAGCTTTTGCGATCTCCATGGCTATAGCCGCTTGGTTTGCAAAGGCTGGGTTAGACTTGGTCAATACGTCTTGATGATTAAACTCGTTGAATTCAGCAATCAAACGATCATCAGATAAGTCAGCCGGAGCATTGGCAGGTGAATGACTCTGTTTTTGTTCAGCTACAGTCTCTTGATAGCTCGCTAAAAAATGGCGGGCAGAGTCCTGCTGACGCATCAAGTGACCACTGAAGACTGCATCGATACGGCGCTGCGTATGAGCATAATGAGCGCCAAGCATACGCGCCTGCGTAATCCCTAACTCTGACAACTCATCGTAGTTTTTTTTGCCAAAAGAGGCCTGACCGTGCCGAGCCAAAAGTATGGTAATCATAAACCTACTACCTAATAGTTATATTATTTTAAGAGTGTATTAACGAAAGAAATTTTAGCGCCATCACTCATCAACTGACTTTGACGTCGATTCAAAATAACCTTTAGGTAAGATGCTTTTGACTAGCTTTTGTACCGGCTCTGGTAATTGCTCTATCGCGGCTTTATCCACGCCTTTTTCCTCTAAGCGCGGCTGCACATGAGTCATAAATAGTGTCTCGCCTTCATACTGCGCGATAAGCTTCAGGCACTTTGCATTTAACACATGTACGATGAGCCAAAAGTTCTTAAAGGCGGGGTTTTTGGTTTGTTTATTATAGTAGCGATAGTAGATTTGCTGTACGATACCGGCTAAGCGAAATAGTCCAAATACCTCATAAAACGTCCAGTTAGCAATCTCAAGGCCGGTTTTTTCTAGGTAGTAATCAACGACTTCATTGCGAGTCATCATCCCTTTTAGATGAGTTGGCTGCCGACGTGACTGCTGCATAATGATGTTGTCGTCGGCTTCAATCCAGTACGCCAAAGCGCTGCCTAAGTCCATTAAGGGGTCACCAAGGGTCGCCATCTCCCAATCAAGCACTCCAATGACTTCGGTGGGATTGTCAGCCGCCAAAATTACATTATCAAAACGCCAATCATTATGAATAATGCAGGTCTTGCTATCTTTTGGTGTGTGCTTATTGAGCCATTGACGCACGATACCAAAGCTCGGTACGTTTGGCGTTTTTGCTTTCACATAGCGCTTATCCCAGCCGGTCACTTGGCGTTCACAGTAGCCCTCACCGCGGCCTAAATTAACTAGATCAGCATGCTCGGTATAGTCGACCTGATGCAGCTCGATTAACGCATCTATTACGTTAGTACACAGCTCACGCGTTTGCGCGGGATCAAAATCTATCTCTTTTGGCAAATTGGCACGCGGAATAATGCCTTCCATGCGCTCCATCACATAGAAGTCTGCCCCGATAATGTTGTCGTCAGTACATAACGCAACCATTTTTGGGACATAAGGATAAGCGTCTTTTAGCGCTTTTTGTACCGTGTATTCGCGTACCATATCATGAGCGGACTTGGCTTTGGTGCCTTTAGGCGGGCGGCGCAGAATCAGATCTTGATTGTCATACTCTAAACGATAAGTCCAGTTCGACGCGCCCCCTGAAAATTGAGTAACGGTAGGTTCGCCTTGAATGTCGACGCCTTGGTCTCGTAACCAGCTGCTAATCGCTTGCGCATCCAGCTCCTCGCCTTCTCGCACTTCGCCGCCTTTGTCTAGTACCGCGTTTAGTTCTGGCTGCTGGTCGCTCTTAGCACTATCTTCGGTATTTGGTTTATCAGTTGCCATACAATGTTCCTTATTGTTTGTGTACTGCTTGTTTGTGTGTTGCCATTTTTGAATATTCAACAGACCTTAGTGAAAAATTCACTACCAAAAGCTTGATAGTGAATCTTAAGGGATAATATTCGCTAAAGTAAGGGGCATTAGGGTCAATGCTATGGCCTAAATGACCCATTAGCACTTAGACCCTATTTGTAGCTCGCCTCTTGTTTAGCAGACTATCATTTCGCGAGCTTCTTATTTAGACGATTTTGCAGGACGGCGAAAGCCTTGACGCTTTAGCTCTAATTTTGCAATCATTGTTTTATGTACCTCGTCTGGGCCATCTGCTAAGCGTAATACGCGGCCCTGCGCATAGAACCCTGGCAACATAGTATCTTGGCAAACGCCCATACCACCATGGATCTGAATCGCCATATCAGCCACTTCTTGTAATACAGTAGGCGCGACCACTTTAATCGCTGAGATTTCAGTTAACGCCGCTTTGGTACCTTGGCTGTCCATTTTTTGCGCGGCATATAACGTCAATAAACGCGCCTGATCGATCTTGATACGCGCCTCGGCGACACGCTCTAAGTTACCCCCTAGCTGTAAGATTGGCTTACCAAAACCAACACGGCTCATACCGCGGTGAATCGCAAGCTCTAACGACTTCTCGGCGGCACCAATACAGCGCATACAGTGATGAATACGCCCAGGTCCTAAGCGGCCTTGCGCAATCTCAAAACCCATACCAGGTCCACCGATAAAATTAGCAACTGGCACCCGTACATTATCGAAGCTGATTTCACCATGACCATGCGGCGCGTCATAATCACCGAATACTTTAAGCATTCGCTTGATGTTAACCCCTTTAGTGTCTACAGGAACTAGCACCATAGAATGCTGCTGGTGGCGATCTTTATTTTCATCAGGCGTGTATGCCATGACAATCAGTAAATCGACGGCTGGATCGCCAAGACCGGATGACCACCATTTGCTACCATTAATGACGATCTCATCACCATCGACGACAGCGGTCGCCTCCATGTTGGTTGCATCACTAGAAGCAACATCAGGCTCAGTCATACAAAACACGGAACGCGTCTTACCTTCTAGTAAAGGGGTCAGCCACTTATCCTGCTGATCAGTACTACCATAGCGCCATAGCAGCTCCATATTACCGCTATCAGGAGCATTACAGTTAAAGACATGCGGCGCTAATAAACTACGGCCCGTAAGCTCTGCAATTGGAGCATAATCGGTCACTGACAAGCCTGCGCCAAGTTCATCATCGGGTAAAAATAAGTTCCAAAGACCGGCCTCACGAGCTTGCTTACGTAAGTCATCGTACGAGGCTGGCCACTGCCAGTTCTTCCAATTACCATCTGGGTTCATCTTATGGCACTCTTGCCAAAACTCATCCTCAATCGGCTCAATCTTAGTGGCAATAAAATCTTTGACTTTGGCATGCATGTCTTGACCGTGCTCAGTAGCGGTAAACATCAATGTATCATTGGACATAACTGACTTCCTTCTCATTATTAATGATTAACCTCTCATGGCTAATCTCTTACGGTGTACGTACGTGTACTGTTTTTCGCTTCCCCTATTTATAACATAGCTCCAAATTTTAAACAGCAAAAAAGGCGCGACTGTTTAGGCACGCCTTTTACAAAACATCAACAGTGAAATAGTATATACCTAAATTTATTAGGGATTTCTAAAGTTCTTTCTATACCAACTAATGAATAACACTAAAAAATATTGTTCCACTATCAATTAGCTTATCTCAACTCATTCAGCTTTTACTCATTTATATTAAAAGAATACACTTACTTTAGAATATTCAAGCGGCTATTGAGATCAAAACGGGCAAGAGCGTCTGGTAGTTTATCCACTGCCATAGTGATCGTCGCCTCAGCGGCTTGTGATAAGCCTAACTTCTCTGCTAGAGTTGGCTTTTGACGCGAATGTAGCGCATAAACCTCATTATCTTCCATAAGCTGTAAGATATAGCTATCTGAGGTTTGCAGCTTATCGACGAGGTTGAGCTTTACTGCATCTTCGCCATACCAATGCTCACCATTAGCGACTTTATTCAGATCAAGCTCAGAGCGATAAGTACTGACGAAATGCTTAAACAGATCATGCGTTTGCTCAAGCTCTTGCTGGTATTTAGCGCGATCTTCATCATCGTTTTCACCGAATACTGTCACCGTGCGCTTGTAGTCACCAGCGGTAAACATCTCATAATCAACGTCGTTTTTTTTCAGTAGTTTATTGAAGTTCGGTAATTGTGAGACGACACCGATAGAGCCGATCACCGCAAAAGGCGCGGCGATAATTTTATCAGCGACACAAGCCATCATATAGCCGCCACTGGCTGCGATTTTATCGACACAAACGGTGAGTTTAAGGCCCGCGTCTTTGAGACGCACTAACTGAGCCGCTGCAAGGCCATAACTATGCACCATACCACCACCTGACTCTAAACGGATGATAACTTCATCACCCTTATTAGCAGTACTGATCAGGGTGCTAATCTCTTCCCGCAGATGCTTAACGGCCGAGGCTTTAATGTCACCGTCAAAATCTAGGACAAATACTTGCTGACTGGTCTCTTTGTTTTTATCTTTCTTCTTGCTTTTAGATTTCACTTTTAGCGCTTGCTTGGCTTTTTTCGCCATGCTCTTTTTGAGCTGCTTAAGCGCAGCTTTGCCTTGAGTCGCTTCCATCAAGTCTTCGCGGCGCTGCTGCTGAGTCTTATTTAAATGCATGACTTTAAGCTCGACAGGGTTTTTTGGCGGGTGAAATAGCATATCAAGTCTTCCTTAGGGTTACATTCAGAGGTTTAGGGTAATAATTATAGTTGCGATAGCTGAAATTATTTTAAGATGCAGCTAATATGCGCTCGCTGCGCGCTATTTTCAAGCGTCATGGTTATAAATCATAATAGATAAACCAATTATTACACTCGTAAGCTTGTCATGCCTTTATGAGCGAGCGCAGTTAATAAGCATAGTTGTATAACACCCGTACTTTAGGCATAATATGCGTTTAAAATAAATTTTATACAGCCGACGCGCAGACTATCCGTCTTTATAGCGCTGACTGGCTGTTTTTTGCAATTGACTATCTTAATAATAAATATCGTTTAAGAGCCTCACTGGTATTTTTAAACGGCTATTCTTTGAATCGGGCACATAACTGGATAACCTTGACTATGACTGACAGCACTATGAAACCTAGTACTATTACGCAAAAAGACCTCGCCGTACACAGTGGCTATCGCGACGAATACTGCGGTGCTGTGACCGAAGACTTATTAGAGCAGACGATCACTATCGTCGGCTGGATACATCGCCGCCGCGATCATGGTGGGGTGATCTTCTTAGATATGCGTGATCGTGCTGGCATCTTGCAGGTGGTAGTCGATCCAGATACGCCTGAAGCTTTCGCTACCGCTGATGCTGCGCGCCCTGAGTATGTGCTAAAAATTACCGGCCGCGTCCGTCGTCGTTACGAAGGCACTGAAAATAAAAATATGACTAGCGGTCAAGTCGAGTTATTAGGCAAAGAGATTGAAGTCTTAGCCAAGTCAGAAACTCCGCCTTTCCCGCTTAATGACGAGAACATGACCGTCTCTGAAGACTTACGCCTCAAGTACCGCTACCTCGATATGCGTCGCCCTGAGATGCAAGAGCGTATGGTGTTCCGTGCCAAAGCCACCTCAGCGATTCGCCGTTACCTTGATGATCATGGCTTCTTAGACGTTGAGACGCCTATCTTGACTCGCGCAACGCCAGAGGGCGCACGCGACTATCTAGTGCCTTCGCGTACTCGTCCGGGTAACTTTTTTGCCCTGCCGCAGTCGCCGCAGCTCTTTAAGCAGCTATTGATGGTGTCAGGTTTTGATCGTTATTATCAAATCGCTAAGTGCTTTCGTGACGAAGATCTGCGCGCTGATCGTCAGCCTGAATTTACCCAAGTCGATATTGAGACTTCTTTTTTAAATGAAGAAGAGATCATGAACATCAATGAAGGTTTGATCAAAAACCTATTCAAAACGATGATGGATGTTGAGCTTGCTGACTTCCCGCGTATGACTTATGCAGAGGCTATGCGTGACTACGCTTCTGATAAGCCTGATCTGCGTATTCCGCTAAAGCTCATCGATGTCGCTGACTTAATGAAAGACGTTGACTTCAAGGTCTTTGCTGGTCCCGCCAACGATCCAAAAGGTCGCGTTGCCGCGCTGCGTATTCCTAATGGCGCCTCCTTAAGCCGTAAGCAAATCGATGAATACACTAAGTTTGTTGGCATCTATGGTGCGCGCGGTTTGGCTTATATTAAGGTCAATGACGTAAGCAACATTAACAACGGTGTGGATAAAGAGTCAGGTCTACAATCACCTATCATCAAAAACATGACTGACGATGTGCTAGCTCGCCTTGTTGAGCGCACTGAGGCCGAAGATGGCGATATCATCTTCTTCGGTGCCGATAAAGCCAGTATCGTCAACGATGCTATGGGCGCGCTACGCCAGAAAATTGGCCTTGATATGGATATGACCACTTGCGAGTGGGCACCGCTTTGGGTCACTGACTTCCCCATGTTTGAAGAGACGGATGACGGGCAATGGACCTCTATGCACCATCCGTTTACGAAACCAAAAGGTTCAGTAGAAGAGCTCAAAAACAACCCGGAGTCTGCGCTCTCTATCGCTTATGACATGGTACTAAACGGTACTGAGATTGGCGGTGGTAGCCTACGTATCAACACCCTTGAGATGCAGCAAGCGGTCTTTGAAGCGCTAGGTATCGACGCGATTGAGGCTGAAGAGAAATTCAGCTTCCTACTTGACGCACTAAAATTCGGTGCGCCGCCGCATGGTGGTCTTGCCTTTGGTTTGGATCGGTTGATCATGTTAATGGTCGGTGCAAGCTCTATCCGTGATGTCATCGCCTTCCCAAAAACCAAGACTGCTGAAGATCCATTGACTCAAGCTCCAGCTCCTGTTGAGGGTAAGCAATTGCGTGATCTTGGTATCCGTCTGCGTGAAAAAGCTCAAGCAGATACCACTAAGCCTGCTCAGTAGCTGATCTGGTAATGAGTATCTCTTATTACTGCGATTCATTATGAATCCGTATCAGATCTTCAAATACGTGCCTTTATCTGTATTGCAGATGCTGGCACGTATTACTGCTAGGATAATGATGCGCCTGCCAAACTTGAGTATCGTTCGTACGATCAAGATCAATATGGCACTCATCGAACCTGCCCTAACGGCTAAGCAAAAAAAGACCGTTATCAAAGATATCGTCCGTCATCAGTGTCTAAGTAGCGTCGAGTCTATCAAGAGTTGGGCGATGCCGCCTGAATGGAGCATTGAGCAGATACGAGAGGTGCATAACCAAGAGATCTTAATAGAAGGCTTAGCCAATCCCAACGGCATGCTTGCTATCGTTCCTCATCTTGGTACTTGGGAGATGATGAACGCTTGGCTCAATCAATTCGGCTCGCCGACGATTATGTACAAGCCGGTCAAAGACAAGCTTACTGGTGATTTTATCCTAAAGGGTCGTGCTCGCCTTAACGCTACCTTAGTGCCTACTGATAGTAGCGGTGTCAAAGCAGTGTTTAAAACGCTTAAACGAGGCGGTTTTAGTATTATCTTACCCGACCATGTTCCTGAGCCTTCAGGCGGCGTGGTTGTGCCTTTTTTTGGCGTTAAGACTTTGACTAGTACCCTCGCCCCTAAACTTGCTAGCAAAACCAAGTGCGCCCTAGTCGGTCTGTCTTGTATTCGCCGTGATGATAATCGCGGGTTTGATATTTACTGCTATAAGCTCGATGATCCAGCGCTTTATGATCGCAACACAGAAGTTGCGACTCATGCCCTGAATATTGCCATGCAAGAGATGATTGAAGATCAATGTAGCCATTATATGTGGGGCTATCGCCGCTTTAAACGCATCCCTAATCTTGGCAATCCTTATCGCGCTGATCGTAGCAAGCTACAAGCCTTTCTAAAATCGGCTAAGGATAAAAGATATAAGACTTAATTGCGCTATCTTTTATAGTAGACTCAATATAGCGGTATCAAATATAGCATCTTCTAAGCTTCATGTTTTCATCTTATTAAAAAGAGTCAATTATGACATCTGACTTCGTTAACCATACTCTAAAAGACCAAGACTCTGCCCACCTAGCAGAGTCACACTATATCATCTGTATGAAATGGGGCGATAAGTACGGTCCTGAGTATGTCAATCGTCTCTATAATATGGTCAGTCGCCATCTGACACTGGACTTTCAGATGGTTTGCTTGACGGATGATAGTACAGGTATTAATGAGGCGGTACAGTGCTACCCGATACCCGAGATGGATTTGCCAGCGGGACCTGAACGCGGCTGGAAAAAACTCACCACCTTTAAGCCTGAGCTGTACGATCTAAAAGGCGTGGCGCTATTTTTAGATATCGACATCGTTATTGTCGATAATATCGACAGCTTTTTTACTTATAAGGCGGAGTTTGATGACAGTGTGGTTATCATCCGTGACTGGAAAAAACCATGGCGCATGATTGGTAACAGCTCCGTCTATCGCTTCAATATCGGTATGGGTACTTATTCTGACTTGCTTAGTAATTTTGAGCGTAATTTTGCCACCATTCGCACGCAAGTACGCCATGAGCAGGCTTATCTATCCAACTATTTGCGCGAGCATCATCATTTAGAGTATTGGCCTAAAGACTGGTGCGTCAGCTTTAAATATCAATGTATGGCAAAGCCGCCCTTTAACTTTATCAAAGCACCTACTCTGCCTAATGGCGCTAAAATCGTTATCTTCCATGGCGAAATCAATCCGCCAGATGCCATTAAAGGCGGCGGCGGCAAATGGTATCGGCGTGTCTTGCCGAGTCCTTGGTTAAAAGAGTATTGGAAATGAATATTCTAAATCTCCTATTTACTAATTTATAGTAGCTAAAGTTAATAATCTATACTTCAAACACTCAATTATTTAAGACATATAATATTTGGTGATGTATCAAAAAGTATGCTGATCAAAATTTGAACAATTTTTGAAGCTTTGAAAGCCATATAGAATCAGAGAACTTAGCATAGACTTCTTATTGACTTTTAGCGCCAGCATACTTTTTAGAACACCACAAAATATCTATATTGCAGTAATACAGCCTACTTACTGATAATCTTTTATTCGAATAAGTATTAATTAGTACTTTAATACCTTGCTTTGAAGTAAACCTTTAAACATCGAACGATGCAAAGTTCGTTGTAAAATACAATCTAATCGGTTATGAGTTATGATAGATAATCAAAAACGAATGGACTTGGTAATCTTGTGGGTTGATGGTACAGATCTTACTTTACAATCAAAGCGTTTAAAGTATCAAAAAAACACTTTAAACATATCGGATGCTGTCAAAACGACTCGTTTTGCTAGTAGTAATGAAATCTACTATAACATCGCTTCAATTTTGAAATACGTGCCTTTTTATCGTTATATCTATATCGTCACCGATGACCAAACGCCTAGCCTAATTCATGAATTTGCCGATCAAAAACTCTGTAAGCCTGACACAATTCGTATCATAGATCACAAGACACTATTTAAAGGTTATGAGCACTATCTTCCTACTTTCAATAGCCTGAGTATTGAAGCGATGCTTTGGAACATACCTGATCTAACCGATTATTTTATTAGTTTAAATGATGATTTCTTTTTTAATCAAACAGTAAGTGTGGAAAATTTTTTAGTAGAAGAAGACGTCGTTAAATCAGTAATTAGAGGGAACTGGCGACGTAAAAATCTTTTAAAAACCAAGCTTAATTATCGCCTTTTTATGGAATCATTGGCTAAAACATTGGTTCAGCCAAAATACACTGTTGCACAAATGCTAGGTGCTGAGTTGGGACAACAGTCTCGTCAAAATCGTTTTTTTGAAGTCCACCATTATCCACATATATTAGACAAAAATAGCTTTACAAACTTTGTAGATGACCACCCTGACGAATTAAACGCTCAGCTTAGTTATAGATTTCGAAACATTAGACAATATGATCCTGTCTCTTTGGTCAACCATATTAAAATCGCAAATAACGAAGCTATATTAACTAACGAGCTGTCCTTAAACTATTTAAAAGATGAGCGTGGCATTGATTTGTTTTTAGCAAACTTAAATAATCCTAATATGAAATTTGGTTGTGTGCAGAGCTTAGATAATTTTCAAGTCATCAATAAAGATAAAGTAGTGGACGCATTTACTAAGAAGTTTAAGAATTTCTTACCTAATAGTTTGACTTGAAATGCGCTGAAATTCTAGTGCTTATTATTCAGTTTATTTACTTCCAATACAACTAAACTGTTCAAGAAAAGCTAATGAACCCTTTTAAACTCTAATAACCATTAAGATTGTAGAATTATTCTTTTATACGTCTAAAATCTATGTGATTAAAGCGATTGCTAGCATAGATAGTTGATGGTAACATTGCGTTAAATCTAGTTTTTGGCAAAAATAATGTGAGAAAGTAGTGAGTCTTTCAAAAAACCTTAATGAAAAGCAAGTAGATATTGTTATCACTTGGGTAGATGGCGATGACCCCTTACTAAAAGAAAAAAGAGATGGCTTTAAGACTAGTAAAATTCTAGCCTCAGACGCAGTAGATTCTACTCGCTTCGCTAGTGATAATGAAATTTATTACAATATTGCCTCTATTATCAAGCACGTTCCTTTTTGTCGTTATATCTATATTGTTACTAATGAGCAAATACCTAAATTTATAGATGAGTTTGTCAAACAGGGTATTTGTGCAGCTGACAAAATCAAGATTATCGATCATAAGGACATTTTTGTAGGTTATGAGCAGTTTTTACCTACCTTTAATTCTCTTTCTATCGAAACGATGATATGTAACATTCCTGAGTTGAACGATCATTTTATCTATATGAATGATGATTTCTTTTTTAACCAACCAGTGACTATCTCTGATTTTTTGAATGATGATAATATTGTTATTCATGGTCACTGGAATCCAAATTCGCCTGTTTATAGGAATATAAAATTACGTAAACTTCGTCGAAAGTTATTTGGCACACCAATTCAACCACGCTATGTTATGGCACAAATGCTTAGTGCTAATATGCTTGGTATGAAGCGCTTTTTTAATGTTCAGCACTACCCACACATTGTAGACAAAAAAATTTTAAAAAACTATTTAAATCATCATCCGCAGTTTTTAGAGGCTCAAATTAAGTATAAATTTAGAGATGTGGAACAAGTTAATCCAATCACACTTATGAACCACTTAAAGATTAGAAAAAATGAAGCTCATCTAGAGTCTGACGTAGCAATTAACTATATTCAATATGAAAATAACATTGATACTTTTATAGACGATCTAGACAATCGCGATATAAAATTCGGCTGTATTCAAAGCTTAGATCAATTTAGTATAGTCGCTTACCACAGGATAACTCATGCTATGATTGAAAAGTTTAAGCCCTTTTTGCCGCTATCGATAATCAATGACTGACATTCATTTTCGCCCCGTAACAGACGATACTTTGGATCACTTATGAAAATAGTAGTAGTAGGCACAGGTTATGTAGGACTATCAAATGCTATATTACTAGCTCAACATAATGAAATAATTTCTACTGATATTGATTCCGAAAGAGTTAACTTACTTAATGCTAATAAGTCTCCAATTGAAGATCAAGATATTGAAAATTTTTTAGCAAATAAGTCGCTTAACTTTACTGCAACTCTTGATGCAAACCACGCTTACAAAGATGCTAATTTTATTATTATCGCCACCCCCACTGACTATGATCCTCAGACCAACTATTTTAATACCTCAACAGTAGAGACGGTCATTGAAGCTGTACTAGCAGTCAATAAAGAGGCACTCATCGTGATTAAATCAACAGTACCCGTTGGTTATACTTTGAGCGTAAGAGCGCGCTATAACACCGATAATATTATATTCTCGCCCGAATTTTTGCGCGAGGGTCAAGCGCTGCATGATAATCTATATCCTTCTAGAATTATAGTCGGAGAGCAGTCTAAACGTGCAGAGCAGTTTGCACAATTACTCATCGAAGGCGCGCAAAAAAAGGATGTTCCCTTACTATTTACTAAGCCGACTGAGGCTGAGGCGATCAAGCTGTTTTCTAACACCTATCTAGCCATGCGCGTGGCCTACTTTAATGAGCTTGACACTTATGCACAGACTTTTGGATTATCTACTAGGCAAATCATCGAAGGGGTGGGCTTAGATCCACGTATCGGCACGCATTATAACAACCCATCATTTGGTTATGGCGGCTACTGTCTACCAAAAGATACCAAGCAGCTATTGGCCAATTATGATGAGGTGCCAAGTAATTTAATAAGAGCGATTGTAGATTCTAATCGAACACGCAAAGACTTTATCGCTGATAAGATAATCGAGAGAAAACCCAAAATCGTTGGCGTCTATCGATTGGTTATGAAGAGTGGTTCTGATAATTTTCGCGCCTCAGCCGTCCAAGGGATTATGAAACGTATCAAGGCCAAAGGCATAGAAGTCGTTGTATATGAACCCGTGCTAGAAGAAGAAGAGTTCTTTAACTCACGTATCATAAAAGATTTAGAAGAGTTTAAGTCCATAAGTGACGTCATAATTGCCAACAGACTATCTACTCATATAAATGATGTGGCCGACAAGGTTTTTACTCGAGATCTATTTGGGAGCGACTGATGAGAATTTTGGTAACTGGCGCTGCAGGTTTTATAGACTTTAATATTAGCAGTGTGAACATATCTCTTTATACTTTTACTAAAAAAAAACCACTTCTAAATTAACACTTAAATATAAATGGTGTTTTATAAATAGAAATCGTTTTGAAAAGAATCACCCTATTCCTATAAGAAAAATTTATACAAACGTTTTATATAGGTTTTCAACCAATCGCCTTACAAATATGGTAGACTTTATATCCCCTATAACTGCAACAAAAATATTACATTATAAGAAAACGGGTAAAGTATTAGATTTAAACAACCCTATACTTTTTAATAATAAATTACAATGGTTAAAGCTGTATGAAAACAATAATCTAGGTCATGTCTTCAATTGGATAAGCCATAAATAATAGTTACAATACCGCAGCTATTGAGTCGATGCGAGAAATACAAGTTATGGCAAGAAAAGCATTAACAGATACGCTTTGGGATCAATTGCAATCAACGATGACACAGCATGGCTGCTATCAAACTCAAAACAGTCGAGAGGTCATGGAAGCCATACTGTGGAAACTACGCACAGGCGCGCCTTGGCGTGACATACCTAAAGAATTGTGTTCGTGGAAAACAGCCTATAGTCGTTTCAACCGCTGGTCAAAGACTGGCTTATGGGAAAGTTTTTTTTAGCTTACGCAAAGAAATCGACACGGAATGGGTATTCACAGACGGAAGCTATATTCGCTGTCACCAGCATGCAAGTGGATCTCGGCGTGGTGAAGATCGAGCAATTGGACAAAGCCGTGGCGGCGCAACTACAAAGATACACCTATCCTGTGATGCCGATGGATATCCGCTCCATTTTAAAATCACTGGGGGTGACGTCCACGACAGTCAAGTTGCAGGTGAATTAATTGACATGATTGGACAGGCTGATTACTTTATCGCTGATAAAGGCTATGACTCAGAGTCTATCAGAGATAAAGCTCGAAGCCATAATATGATACTTGTCACTCCTAAAAGGAAGAATGCCAAACAGCCTAATCCAGAGTTTGATAGCTATTTGTACAAACTCCGTCATTTAGTAGAAAATATGTTTGCAAGGCTTAAACACTTTAAATTGCTATAGAGCTTCTTATAGAAATAGTAGGTCTGTCTAATAGCTCCTTCTAATCGATGTCTCAAACTACAGTTATTACCTTCTATACTGACAGCATGCTGTTTGTCAATTTTTTCCTATCTACTTTAAAGACAGTTATAAAATTATTCCAGTTGTTCATACTAATAGAGCAATAGCTAATTTCAGCTATTTTAAGTGGGAATGTAGCTTTTTAGCTGTATGCAAGTCACGTTTAAACCAAAACTAAGCAACTATCTCACCCGTAGCACGATTATGAGCATAACTATAGATGAGTTAAACTTCATACTTCTTGCGATATACGCAAGTCCAGATCTATTGCTGACATCCTTCCCGCTTAACATCTATTTTTATCAGCAAGTCAGTCATGTTTTACTTCTATCTACTCCCTCCAGTATTTTTCAATCCAGTCGACTGGCAAAATGAAATGACGCAAGTGACGTAGCGGTCTTTTTAGATTTTTGGGCTCAGTTAATCTTTTTAAGTGATCTTTGGCATTGTTAGCAGCATTTTTATTGTATCTACCTTCAATCGCATGTGTAGGATATAAGTCGCCAGGGAAAATAACAATTCGAGCACCTTTAGGAATCTTTGGCTCTTTGATGTAGTTAAGTGGGAACGGTTGACGACATTTGCGTCTAAAGTGCGCAACCCATGCCTTTGGAAACAGCTTGACACCGCCTGGCGCATTACGAGTCACAAAACGCTGCTCAAAACGATATTTGTCCGCGATGCCTTGCGGATCGGCTTTGAATTTTTCTTGTAGTGAGACAAGCGACCCTACCTGAAAGCGGAAGCAAGAAGTCTGGCCGAGGCGCTCTAGCGGGTTACTTGGGTTATAAGACAAAATAACATCGTCCGGCTCGCCATACTCAAAGAAAGGATCAAGGCTATCTACTATAATCACATCCAAATCTACAAATAATACTGTCCCTGTCAAATCACCTAATGTCTCACCCCACAAACGTGATTTTGGCCACTTGCCAAGTGTGTTGGTTGGCATGGTGACATCTAATGGTGGCAATTCTTGACATTCGATTTCTGGACGTACATCGGTGGTATCATCGGTAAAACAGACGAAACGAAACGGTGGCGTAATATTGCGAGATACCATGCCATACAGTTTATTGGCGTAATCAGCCCCGTACTTTGTACCCCATTTAATACAAATAATTTGTTTGATATTATTGTTATCTGCTGTACTAGAATCTATTGGCATGGACTGCTCACTTTAATCTTAAGAATAAATATGATGGCTATATTAGCATAAAAAAAAGACTGAACAATTATGTTCAGCCTTTTTGGTCTTTAAACTAACGACTTTATTAGTCAATAAAGCTTAACCAATCCATATAGTGCTCGTTACGACCATGAACCACATCAAAGTATAGGGTTTGGAGTTTCTCAGTCAATGGTCCGCGGCCGCCATTGCCGATGGTACGATCATCGTATTCGCGGATAGGTGTCACTTCAGCAGCGGTGCCTGTCATAAAGATCTCGTCTGCTAAGTAGAACTCATCACGAGTGATGCGGCGCTCGACGACTTTGATGTCTAGATCAGCTGCGAACTGGAAAATAGTACGACGAGTAATACCATCTAGTGCTCCGCCGCCCAGATCTGGTGTATGTAGCACCCCGTCTTTAACTAAAAACAAGTTCTCGCCAGCGCCTTGACAGACATACCCTTGTGGGTCCATTAGGATGGCTTCGTCATAACCGTTACGGGTAACTTCTTGGTTGGCCATGATAGAGACAGGATAATTGCTTGAGGCTTTGGCCTTACACATAGTGACATTTGGTAGATGATGCGTGAATGAAGAGGTTTTGACACGGATACCGTTTTTGATACCGTCTTCTCCGAGGTAGGCTCCCCAGTGCCAAGCTGCAACCATGGCATTAATGCTATTGTTACGTGAAGACAGGCCAAGCTTTTCTGCGCCGACCCAAATAAGCGGACGAATATAAGCTTCTGCTAAGTTATTTTGCTTGACCACATCTTTATGTGCTTGCTCTAGCGTGGTCGCATCAAAAGGCACATCCATTTGGAAGATTTTGGCAGAGCCTAATAGACGTTCGGTGTGTTCCTTTAGGCGAAAAATAGCGGTGCGGTTGTCAGCGGTTTGATAAGCGCGTACGCCTTCAAACACTGCCATGCCATAGTGCAAGCTATGGGTAAGCACATGAACGTTGGCATCTGGTTGTTCAATTATTGTGCCATTCATCCAAAGCTTACCGTCTTGTGTTGCCATATTCATTTTATAGTCCTTATGCTAGCGCTAACGTCTAACTTTTTTTGTAGAAGTAAGTGTTTTAAGTACAAATTGAGCTGATTATATCACCGGCAGCCTTGGCGAATAAAACTTTTTATTTTAGCAGCCGATAGCTTTTGTTTATGTGACATTATAGCCCCATACAGCCTTTGTAACGCTACTGCTTGTAGTCTGTACTTATGGTTATGAGTTATCTTCGTTTTCAGTGACTCCCATCAAGCGCTGCCACTGGTCTTGTACGAGCGCTCTTGTTTCAAGCCATAACGATTCATCCACTAGCAAAGACTGTTCAGCAAGCGCTAATTGATGAGTGGAGGCGCGGATGCGTAAATAGGCGTCTGTCAAGTCCTGACAGACGGAGTGCTCCCAAATGCCAAGCTTCGCCATCTCCTCAAAGATACGCACATTGTCGCTCCATTTAGTCAAGCTTGGGTAGTCATGCGCATAGGCCAGCACAGCAAACTGAGCTAAAAACTCAATATCAACAATGCCGCCTGCGTCCTGCTTTAGATCAAATTTACCGGCTTTCTTTTTTTGACGACTCGTCCCAAGATGACGCTGCATTTTTAGGCGCATTCGCGTCACCTCCAAGCGCACTTCATCAAGGGTACGCGGCAGCGATAACACTTCGCGGCGTATCTCAACAAACCGCGCGGTCACGCGCTTATCCCCGCAGATAGCACGCGCACGCACTAGCGCTTGATGCTCCCATGCCCAAGCTTTGTCGCGCTGATAGGTTTCAAACGCATGGCAAGAAACGATCATCATGCCCGCATTGCCCGAAGGACGCAAGCGCATATCAATCTCATAAGCACGCCCATCACGGGTTTGGGTATTGAGATAGGTCATAAGCTTTTGCGCAAGCCTTGCGGCAAATTTCATGCCGCTGACTGACTTCTCGCCGGTCGTCATGCCTTGCTCTTTTATCTTATGCAAGAACACCAAGTCCAAATCAGAAGAATAAGACAATTCAAGCCCGCCAAGCTTACCATAGCCAATAATAGCAAAACCGCAATCGGCCTCCGTTACCGGATCGCCATTTTGAGCGATTGGATAACCATAGCGCTTAACCAGCTCAGCAAAAGCGCGCTCAAGTGCCGCTTCTAATACCACCTCTGCAATATAAGTCAGCGAGTCTGAGACTTTCATAATCGGTCTTTCGGCCAACACGTCGCTTGCCGCTACTGCTAATACTTGATTCTTTTTAAATAAGCGCAGGACACTAAGTAACTCCTCTTCATCACTTGGCTCAACGCGAAGCAAACGCTGACGCAAGATATCTCGTAGCTCAAGCTTGTCTGGCAGGTGACGATAGCGCTGCTGCAAAAAAGTATCTAGTAGCACCGGATAGCGCGCCAACTCACCGGCTATCCAAGGACTAGCTGATAGCATTGGTATCAGCTCAACAGTCGCATTGGGGTTCTCTGCAATCATAACCAAGTAAATAGAGCGCCGACAAATCGCCTCTAGCAAGGTAATCAGTCGCGGTAAGGCGCTATTCGCCAACTGCTGCTGTTCATGATGGGCAAGCAAAGCGTGAATAATCACCGGATAAGCGTCGTCTAACCTCTCACGCGCCTCATCGCTTAGATTCGCTATCATTTTAGAATCCCAAAACGCTTGCAACTGTGCGCGGTTTTCTTCGCTGAGTATCGTATCTAACTGGGTGAGTTGTTCGTCAAGATCGGTTGGCGGCGGCAGGCTGTCATCTTGCGTAGGCATTTGCCGTTCGGTCACCATCCGCTCAAAAGGGAGATTGACCGTTTCTCGATGGGCGTTTAGCGTCGTGAGTAACGCTGACCAATCTGCAAACCCTAGGGTAATAGCTAGGTTGTGTTGCCACTGCTCATCATGAGGCAAGCGCTGTGTTTGCTGATCATTAATGGCCTGCAGACCATGCTCAAGGCGCCGCAAAAAGCGGTAGGCGGCTTGCAACTGCTTATAGGTGTCCGGCTCTAAATACTCAAGCTCGCACAGAGCCTGCATTGCCTGTAAACAAGACTTGACTTGTAACTGCGGATGGCGACCACCGTAAATCAACTGAAACGCCTGTACGATAAACTCAATATCTCGAATACCGCCAGCACCGAGTTTGATGTTATCTAAATCCTCACGCTGCGCCACTTGATTTTGAATCAAGGACTTCATTTCACGCAGCGCTGAGAAGGCACTATAATCTACGTAATAGCGAAACACAAAAGGCTTAATCAGCGCTTGTAGCTGATTATAAAATTCTGGTGATACTTCTCCGATTACCCGCGCTTTGAGCCAAGCAAAACGCTCCCAAGCGCGGCCATGATTGGCAAAGTATTTTTGCAGTGCAGACAAATGAATCGCCAGATCACTACCATCACCCCAAGGGCGCAGGCGCATATCTACCCGAAAGACAAAACCATCAGCAGTATTATTATCCAGCAGTTTGATAATCCCTTGTCCTAAGCGCGTCATAAAGCGCTTGTTATCGATGCTGCGCGTGCCCTTAGACTTATCACCATCAGTCATGCCGCGGGCTTGATGCACAAAGATAAGGTCGATATCACTAGACAAATTAAGCTCATGAGCGCCTAACTTCCCCATAGCCATAATAGCCATGTCATCCGTTTTTAGCTCGCCTTGCTCATTAATAAAGGTAGGCTTGCCATATTTAACAATCAATTGCTCATAGGTGTAGTCTTTAGCAAATAAGATACAGCCATCAGCAAACTCAGAGAGCTCATCGGTGAGCTGTTCAAGTGAGATAATACTCAGCGCATCTTGCCAGATCCAGCGCATCATCAGCAGCATACGTAGATGGCGCAGACCGCTCATGACTTTGGGCTCATCAGCGGTTTGATAGTTCTCATCTAAGGTATAATCTTGAATAAGATCATCGATTTGTTGACGCGTTAAGGTTTGCTCTAGAGGATAGCTACGTAGAAAGGTTTGGCAGGATATCGTCCTACTCTCCCACACCTGATAAGCAAACTCACTCGCGGTTTGCAAGACTTGCAGCTGCTCAGCAGTGGGTTGATAACTTGCCACGCTCGGTGTAGTGGAGGACATCTCTGTTGACACAGATAGCATATAACTCGTTTCCTAGTAACATAGGTAGTAGTGAATTTTCAGCTTTATGTTAGCATAAACAAACTGACTTTAAAGACTCTCATCACTAAGCCTATCTTGAAAAAGAGATAAAATACTAGCGTCTATTGAACTAAAAGTCGACCATACCTTATACTTTGCAAAACTTTGTGATACTACATTTATGACTACCAAGACTACCCTACTGATTACTAAAGACCCTAGCCATCCGCTAGCTCATGTAGCGCTGCGTTACGCCAAAGCTTTACTTAACGAGACCGATGAAAATAAAAAGCCGGCCTTGCAGTTGTTTTTTTATGCAGATAGCGCTCATCTAGCCAATCGTTTGCGCTGGCAATCTGCCGATCAGCTTGATTTGACTCAACAGTGGCAAGCGCTCGCCCGTAAGCATGGGTTAGCTTTGCCGGTTTGTGTTAGTACGGCGCTGAGTCGCGGCGTCAGTGATAGTGAAAACAGTGCCCGTCATCAGCTAAACGGTGATAATTTAGCTGACGGCTTTACGCTAGTTGGACTTAGCGAGCTGGCTATGATGCTACAAGATGACAATCGCCTAATAGCGTTTTAAGGACTAATGATGAAGTTATTAATTCAACTGCGTACAGCGACTGAGATGGCAAGCTATGAAGGCTGCGCTTTGGCATTAACCTTGGCAACTTTTGGCCATGAGGTACAGCTGTATTTGGATGCGCCAGTGTTTGGCTTATTGATGCAGCCCAGAGCACGCTTGCATGGCATGATCCAGTCGCTTGAATTATACGATATGCCGCCGGCTTGGTTGCCAGAAGATGTATTTAGTGGTTGGCTGACAGGTGTACTGCCTGATGACTTAGCCGGTCAGTTAACCTTAGTGCCTGAGGTGATTAATATTGACGACTTTCAGCAGGTTTTAAGCTTTTAAAATATTCAAAACATTTTCTCTTTTTGAGTAAATTCTAGACACTTCAAGCTTAAATCAGAGACTTCAAGCTTAAAGACCTTATTGATGACATACCTATTAAGCTAACTGCTAACGCCCTATTTTTGGACTCTTTTATTATGGCGACTTTATACCAATTACATAGCACGATGGACAACCTTAGACGCAGTACCGATCAGCTCGCCCTCACTTGGCGCCATGGTGACAGCCTGATGTTATTAGGTAGCACTGCCGCCTTTATCGATTGGCTTACCGCTTATCTAAAAGAAAATGAGATAACAGGCATTGCTAATATTTACGCCTTGAGCGCAGACCTCTCGCAGCTTGATGAGGCTACTACTACAAAGCTCAAGCTGAACAATAAGGTCGACGCCGTATTGAGCGATACAGAGTGGGTCAAACTTACCCAAGACAGCACATTTGATAACGTGGTGACTATTGCCTTATGACTCAGACTGACAGCACCTCCTCAATCACCACTATGTCGCTAGACCAAGACGGTCATCTTTGCGATCACACCCTTTGGACGCCAGAGGTCGCCCAGCAGCTCGCCGATACTTTAGACGTCAGCCTAAACGCTGAGCACTTGCAAATCTTGCAACAAGTACGCGCGTTTTTTAATAAATTTAATCACGCGCCGGCCACTCGCCCTTTAATCAAATGGCTACAAAAGACCTTGCCTGAACATAATATTAGTAATCAAAAGTTGCAACAGATTTTTAATACCGGCCTAGTCGCTCGTCATGTTAATCGGCTAGCAGGTTTACCCAAGCCGCCGAATTGTCTGTAATAGCGGTTATAACAGCTGACTTATTCTGTCTTAATATACTGGGCGCTTAATGAGTTTAACGACTGCTATTCTTTAGGGTCATAAACATTTAGAGTCTCATAGCCTGTACTGCGGCCAGTGTCTCCAAAAAACCCCTGCTGTCGCCATACCTCATACAGACATATCGCCACACTGTTGGCTAGATTTAAGCTGCGCGAGTCCGGCAGCATCGGTAGTCGCAGCCAATTATCTGCACCTATATCTTCTCGTATATCATCCGCTAGCCCTGAGGTCTCAGAGCCAAAAACCAGGGCAACATTAGGTGTCTTTGCGCTATTATCTCCTTGACCAAAATCATACTCATAAAGTGGATGACTTAGCTTCGTGGTCAATGCAGTGATAATATGGCACTCTGCCGTCGTTAACGCTTTTTTGGTAGCTGCCCAATCTGCGTGTACTTGTAGATGAGCATACTCATGATAATCAAGTCCTGCGCGGCGAAGTTTCTTATCTTCAAGCTCAAACCCTAGAGGTTTGACTAGGTGCAACTGTGCGCCGCTATTGGCACATAACCGAATGATATTACCGGTATTGCTCGGCATCTTTGGGGCGACAAGCACAATGTGAATGGTCATAAGCGTTCCATAGGAAAGTAATTAAATATTTTAGACTCTAATTTAAGTCATACATGAAAAGCCATGCAAAGTCAGACACGATAATTGTTTATAACTAGTGGCGATGTAACCCTATTTAACGTCATCGTAATTACAAGTTACAGATTATGGCTAATACTTACACTTTGATACTTTGCATGCATTTCAACTTTTATTATGATGGCTCTATCGGATGACAAGGCGATAGATAGAACTTCTTAAAGAGATCCGCTTTTAGAAGAAGTTGTTTTTTTATGAGGTTTATTCACTGTTTTGTCCAATCTTGATAGGTGATTATAAAGCACCGTGTTTATAGCATTTAAGTGTTTAAAACCATTTATATTATCCAAAAACCAAATTATCTTGAGGAAATTACTATGAAAAAATTAGTTATCGCATCTTTGACAGCTATGTTTGTACTAACTGGTTGCAACACTTTTAAAGGTCTTGGCCAAGACGTTAAAAGCGCAGGCAACGCTGTAACTGACAGCGCACAAGACGTTCAAAACAAAATCTAAGCTCAATAAGTAGATTTTGCATTAAAAAGGCTTATCATTTAGTTGATAAGTCTTTTTTTATGTCTACAGCTTTGATCATAGCTATCAGACGCTATAAAAACGCGCGCAATATTTGATTAAGATAGCGCCGACCTAATGCAGTCGTTTGCAGTTTTTCAGTCGACTCAGTTAACAAGCCTTTAGCTACTAACCTCTCTACCGAATCAGCGATGTCCTTATAACTCATTCCTGTACGCGCCTCAAATAACTGCCATGTTACCCCATCATGTAGTCTGAGCGCATTGAGCATAAACTCGCTCACCAATTCATCGCTAGCAATAGCGCTCCAACCGACCATCTTCGGTGCCGGCATCGTTGCAATGTTGTTCTGTCTATTTGAATTTTCGTTATTTGCATGATTGTCATTTGGCTGGTTTTTATAATTCAGATAATCCTTAGGTAAGCGTGATTTGCTGTAGCGATAGATGGGAGCCATGTCGTTCTCCGGCTCTAGTGAAGTATTATCTATTGACGATACCAAAGTACTTATCTTCTTTTTGGTATCATTCTCGGCTGTAAGCAGATCAATACTGACCTTACCATGTGCCCCTGCCCCAATCGCAAGATAGTCGCCAAACTGCCAATAGTTGAGATTATGACGGCAAGGCGTATCTAGCCTGCCGGCCCAAGCAGACACTTCATAGTTGCTATAGCCTAGACTATGTAATAACGCGCCTCCCGCCTCTTCAATATCAGCTAAATTATCCTCATCCGGTAAAACAGGCTGATTGCGATAAAACACTGTATTAGGCTCAATGGTGAGCTGATACCAAGAGATATGAGTAGCGCCCGTGTCATGAGCCAACTGGATATCATGGAGCGCTTCAACTAAGCTTTGCTGCGGCAGTCCATGCATCAGATCGACATTGACTCGTCTGAATCCCGCTTCGCGCGCCGCCTTAATAGCCGTAACGGCTTGCTGCGGATCATGAATACGGCCAAGCGTTGTGAGCTTATCGGCACTGAAGCTTTGTACGCCGATAGAGAGGCGGTTAATACCGACTTGTAGATACTCAGTAAAAGGCGCGTGCTCAAGTGTTCCTGGGTTGGCCTCCATGGTGATTTCGATATCATCGGCAAAATCAAAGTAATGACGTAACCCTTCAAAAAGACGCTGATACTGAGGAATAGGCAATAGTGATGGCGTACCACCACCGATAAAAATGGAGCTCAGCTTGCGCCCTTGCGCTAATGGCTGCTGCAATAGTGCATCGGCGAGCAGTGCATCGACATAGTCCTCGTAGGTCTCAGACATTGATAGCGGACTATCTGTTGGCAGCTCATGCGAATTAAAATCGCAATAAGGGCATTTTTTGACGCACCAAGGGATATGAATGTAGAGCGCAAGCGGAATAGCCTTGACTGCGATATTCGTCATTTTGGCACTACTAGCCTCTTTTGAGCTATTCGTCTTTTGGGCGTTATCGGCCGTATGTAATCTCTGTAATTTATCAGTCAAAAAGATATCCGTTTTAAATGCTGGCCTGGTTAGGCTTAAGAGTATAAATGCAGAGTATAAATACAAGTATAAAGGTCGCTAGGATAACCACTCTAATGGTTAAAGAAAAGGGGGTTGATAACAAAACCCTCAATAAATATGCCTACTAATAGCTCAGTATGTTAGGCACAGTTAAGCTCTATATTTATTAAACTCATATCGAACTTGAAAACTCAATAAAAATTAGGATGATGTATGGCTTATTGGCTTATGAAATCGAACCCCAAATATTTCGGTATTGCTGACTTACAGCGTTTAGGCACAGAATGCTGGGACGGAGTACGCAACTACCGCGCCCGCAACTTTATGCGTGATGACATGCGCGTCGGCGATCAAGTGATTTTTTATCATTCAAGCGCTAAGCCCTCTGGTGCCGCGGGTATTATGAGCGTGGTCAGAGCCGGTTATCCAGATCCAAGTCAGTTTCATCCAGAGCATCGCCATTACGACCCGCTAGCGACCGAAGAGCAGCCGCGTTGGTATATGGTTGATCTAAGATTTGAGCAAGCGTTTACAGAGATACTTCCGCTATCAGAGCTGAAGTTCATTCCGGCACTTGATGACTCCTTATTACTCAAAAAAGGCTGCGAGCAATTGACGGTCATACCCCTTGAGCCTAAGCATTGGCAGGCGATTATGAATACGGCTGAGAGTTTAGATATCTTATAACAATTGGCAGTTTGCCCCTATTATACTAAGCGCTTCGACTAACTATGCTTTTGTGATAAAGCCTTTGACGATAATAATAGGTCACTTGGCGATTAAGCTTTAAGTTTTAGATTTGCCTGAAAGCTTATCATTTATGTCTGTTAGCGCTATAATGTAGGTACATTAGGGCGTGTTGAACATTCACAAATGCGCACTGCTGATCGCTACTAGTTAATCAAAGCTGTGTTCTAGTCGTCGTTAAAATTGCAGGTAATGCTTATTGCATTGGTTAGCTGATTTTATTTAAACAGTCACAACGACTAGGGCGATTTTAGCATCAGCCCTCACGACAACAACAGGGACAGGACTCTTTTTTGACGCTTTATTGATAAAAACTGACGTATAGAATGACTATACTTACATTTTTTATCTGCAAATCGCCTAAAAAATAGTCTCTGTCAGTGCCATGGTCGAATGTTCAACACGCCCTAATATAAGTCCAGTAATTATCAGTACTTGCTCGCGTTGAGATGATACTTTGACTTCAGCGCCAGTTTATCCTTTTTTTTGACCCATCAATTCATCGTTTGGATTGATGGGTTATTTTATTCCAATCAGTTGCGAACTATGCCATCTCTAATATCCTTTAAAGACTTCAAAAGCTATAGCCTACGTTTAGGCGTACTAGCACTCCCTATTTTGATCACTCAGTTTTGCCAAGCGTCGCTAGGAGTAATCGATGCCATCATGGCAGGCCAAGTGTCTGCGCTTGACTTGGCAGCCGTAGCAGTAGGCTCTGGCATTTGGCTGCCTCTGTTCTTACTCGCTACTGGCATCTTGATTGCCACAACCCCACTCATAGGTGAAGCGGTCGGTCAAAATAAGCATAGCGACGTACCAAACATCACGCAGCAGTCTTTATGGACAGCGGCAGCAATTGGTATTATTGGGTTTATTATCGTTAATTTAGCGCCCAATATTCTGCCGATAATGGGCGTTCCTGAGAATATTCAGCCGATAGCGTCGCAATATCTATTTGGCGTCTCTTTTGGCTTTCCGGCGCTCGCTGTCTATGCCGTACTTCGTAGCTATTGCGAAGCCTTAGGACGGCCTGAACCGGTGACTATTATTAGTATCATCGGCCTGCTTGCTGATATTCCGCTTAACTACATCTTCATCCATGGTCTCTATGGTATGCCGCAGATGGGCGGTGCAGGCTGCGGGGTCGCGACGGCTATGGTCCTTTGGATCAATGTGTTGTTGCTTGCAGTGTATACCGCATTTACTAAGCGAGCACAATTCGCTAATACTCGCTTTTTTTATGCCTTTAGTGCGCCTAGCCGTGCTCAGATCGCAAAACTTTTGAAGCTGGGTATACCCATTGGGGTTTCTATATTTTTTGAGGCCAGTTTGTTCAGCTTAGGGGCGCTAGTTATTAGTCCGCTTGGCGAGTTGGCAACCGCCTCGCATCAGGTCGCTTTGGCCGTTACCTCTCAGTTATTTATGATTCCTATTTCAGTCGCTATGGCGCTGACTATCATGATCTCTAACCGCTTTGGCGAGAAGAACTTGCTGGCCCTGCGCCATGTACAGGTGACGGGTCTCATTTGGACAGTACTGATTGCATTGACGTCTATGCTTGGCGTTTGGCTATTCCGGCCTCAGTTGGCCGCGGCCTTCACTGACAATCCAGCCGTGCGCGCTCAAGCCATGCATTTATTAATATTTGCCTTAGCTTATCAGCTATTCGATGGCTGGCAGGTCAACGTCGCGGGTATCCTGCGCGGTATGCAAGATACGACTGTGCCGATGTGGGTGACGCTGTTTTGCTATTGGATAGTAGCGTTACCGCTTGGTATTTATTTAGTGCGCTATACTGATACTGGCGCGCAAGGGTTTTGGATGGCGTTGATTACGGGTTTATTTTTGGCTTCTATCTTATTGACGATTCGTTTGCGCTATCAGCAAAGACGCTTAACTATAGCTTGGTCGCCATAAGCGTGATGAGTTATCTGTTTTTTGATGAGTGGCGACTTTTATGGCTGATATTGAGGTATAACACTTAGGCTATATTGCTATCGCTACTCATTACGTCAATAATATGTAAAAATTTTCAGTTAACAACTGTACATTGATTGCTCATTGCGGCGAAGATAGGTATCATGAGTCATTCTTATTAAATACTTTGTTACACTGTCATTCGATAAGTTTGGATCAACTGAACATTATACTTGTTGACTGTCAGCCCCATAAATACAAAATTTCAAACCCGATTCTTTGAACTTAAGCATAAGGCCTTGATAACAATGGATATTGAAAAAATACGCACGCTAATCGCCCTCATGGAAGAAAATGAGCTCGTCAACTTAGAGGTCAGTTCTGATGATGAACATATCAGCTTAACTCGTCACTATGATGCGCCAGCACCAACCATGATGGCTGCGCCAGCCGCTAGCGTAGCCCCTGCAGCTGCTAGTGAAAAACCTGCAGCCAAAGCCGGTAGCGTTGAGACCTCTCCTATGGTTGGGGTGTTCTATGCTGCTCCTAGCCCCAACGATCCACCGTTTGTCAAAGTGGGTCAGCAGGTTCAAGCCGGTGATACTTTAGGTATTATCGAAGCTATGAAAATTATGAACCCTTTAGAAGCCACTCAAAGCGGCGTTATCGCTGAGATTTTGGTCGATAATTCTGAAGTCGTGCAGTTCGGTCAACCCGTTATCCGCTACAAAGCTTAAAACGGCACTAACCCTACTCTAGAACGTCTTCGACAAGGATGACCTCATGATAAAAAAACTGCTCATCGCCAATAGAGGCGAGATTGCCCTACGTATCGTCCGTGCCTGTAAAGCTCTAGGTATCGAGACCGTTGGTGTCTACTCGACCGCTGATGCTAACTTAATGCATTTACGCTTTGTAGATGAGGCCATATGTATCGGCAAACCGAACGCCAATCAGAGCTATCTTGATATCAATACAATATTGACAGCAGCAGAGATCTCAGGCGCTGATGCTATCCATCCAGGCTATGGATTTTTGGCCGAGAGTGCTGAGTTTGCTGAGCGAATAGAAGAAGCAGGTCTTACTTTTGTGGGCCCTAACGCCGATCATATTCGCTTAATGGGCAATAAAGTCTCTGCGATTAATGCGATGAAAAAAGCCGGTGTGCCAACCGTGCCAGGCTCTGTTGGCGCTGTCACGATGCACAATGCCGAAGAGCAAGCGCGCAATATTGGCTTTCCGTTATTGATTAAGGCGGCTGCTGGCGGCGGTGGCCGCGGCATGCGCGTCGTTGAACGCTTCGACGAGTTGGTCGGTCAAGTCCAAGCTGCAAGGCAAGAGGCTGAGCTGTGGTTCGGTGATGACACGGTCTATATGGAGCGCTATTTACAAAACCCGCGTCACGTAGAGGTACAAGTACTGGGCGATGGTAACGGTAATGCTATTCATCTCTATGATCGCGACTGCTCGCTACAGCGCCGTCATCAAAAAGTACTAGAAGAAGCGCCAGCTCCTGATATTCCAGATGATGTCCGTGCGCCTATCCTCCAAGCCTGCGTAAAAGCTTGTGAGCTTGTAAAATACCGCGGCGCCGGTACGTTTGAGTTTTTATTTGAGAATAATGAGTTTTTCTTCATTGAGATGAACACGCGGGTACAAGTTGAGCATCCGGTGACCGAGATGATTACTGGTATCGACGTGGTGGTCGAACAGCTTAAGATTGCAGCAGGCTATGGTCTCTCCTATCGTCAAAGCGAGATTGAGATTCAAGGGAATGCGATTGAGTGCCGCATCAATGCTGAAGATGCTAGAACCTTTGCGCCCTCACCTGGCACCATAACGCAGCTGTACAGCCCTAGCGGCGCTGGCGTGCGCTTTGATTCGCACCTATATCCCGGTTACGAGATTCCAAGCTATTATGACTCCTTAATCGGTAAACTCATCTGCCATGGTCAAACCCGTCAACAAGCCATAGCAAAAACCTTGCACGCGCTAGATGAGCTGATCATCGAGGGGATCAAAACTAACATTCCACTGCATCGTGACGTTATTTTGGCAGATGACAACTTTGTGGAAGAAGCACAAAACATTCACTATCTAGAAAATGAGCTATTACAGTCAGCTGAGAAGTCTTAACCTTCTTTGCAACCTTATAGCTATTGAAAAAAAGCCGCTATTTTTATCAATAGCGGCTTTTTTTGGTAATGACTAACCCTAAGGTTTATTAGCGACTGTCATTAACCTCTTAGGGCAATATTTTTTTAAAGTTCATAAAGCACTCTTGACCCTCAGGATCTGCGCACCACTGCATCTGATTGCCATCATGATTTAAAAAAGCGATAAACGCTTCATTGCTTTGATCCACTTGGTTACCTGAGCAGTCTACTTCATTATTATCATAAATCGTCTTTAGCGCAATGATAGGAAGTCCTGTGTCCATATGCGTGACGATATAACGGCCGTACGTCCATTCATCACCACTCACCGCCCACATCTCATTATCTTCCCCAAAATGATATATCTCACGGCACTGCTTGGCGTTAGCCGCCGATAGATTCATAGCCAGATCAGCGCCTTGTTTATCGACTGTAGGATTAGGCGTTACGATACGCCGCTCATCTTGCGCTACAATGCCGCCAAGCCTACTATCAGACGTTATATTAGCCTTTTCGCTTTGTTGTGCATTGGACATAGTGCGCTCAAAAGTCGCGTCATTACTGCTATCAAGCTCGATCTCCCATTGACCTGCTATAGCTGGACTAATATGAGTGGTAATCACCGCCTGGCTAACTTGCTGACCAGGAGCCGGAAATGTGGACAAGATACCTGCTAGAGTAAATGAAGCAAATGAGAGGGGTTCCATAATTAGCCTTTACTTATTTATTTTCATTGGCGTTTTAATTAAATTGACGTCGTAATGAGCCCCGTTGTTAAACGGTGATTAGCCCTATGGTTAAAACGGTAATGAGTGTTTTAACCTTCAGCGTAAATCTTTAGCGTTAAAAAGACAAGTAACTTTATGCGTCTCACCTTTTTCTAGCCCATCAAACGACATCTCATGACGCATAGATATCGATATGCCCAGTAACCAGATGATTAGTGCTCGACTAGTACTCGAATAGCGAGTATTTAAACACTCAAGTGCATCAAGTCCTTTAACATAAAAAGCGCCACCGCTTACTGGGTGACGCAATAAGTAGTGACGCTGTGAGCTAAGCGCTTTGCAGCTCAGTCTATTCTAGCTTACAACCTATGCTGCGCTCGTTACTGACGCTTGAGCAAAAGCAGACAAAGCGCCTTTTAGCATGGCAGAGACGGTGCTGCTACAAGTGCCAATTCCTGAATAGACCTCACCATCAACATTGAGCTGGATATAAGCGGCCGCATTGGCATTGGTTTTATTATCGTTGCCATCATCAACATGCTGGGTACTAATGGCATGCTCAGCATAGTTGATAATGTGTAATGACTTGCCGGTATGATGAGCTAAGCCATCAATGAAAGAGGACAGCGGCCCGTTACCATTGCCTTTGATAGTTACAGTTTCGCCATTCATCTGTACTTGACCATCGAAGAAGACCTCACCGCCTGTGTTGCTAACATTATAGTCGAGTAGATCAAAACCCCCTTGCTGCAGATAAGTGCTCTCAAAGGTCTGCAAGATCTCATCATTTTGCAATTCACGAGCCTTCTGTTCTGCTTGGTTTTGTACGACTTTACTAAAATCAATTTGCATCCAGCGCGGTAAGTTAAAGCCATAATCGCGCTGTAAAATGTATGCCACGCCGCCCTTACCAGACTGGCTATTGATACGCACCACATCTTGATAGCTACGGCCAATGTGAGCAGGATCTATCGGTAGATAAGCCACATCCCAGAAGTTTTCGGTCTCATCAGCATGGTTTTCGTTATAATCGAGCGACTTCTTAATCGCGTCCTGATGCGAGCCACTAAAGGCAGTAAAGACAAGCTCGCCCACATACGGATGCCGCGGATGTACTGGCAAGTTCGTACTTTCGGTCGCCACCTGCACAATCTCACTCATGTTACTAAAATCAAGCTCAGGATCTATCCCTTGGCTAAACAAATTCATCGCCATGACCATGACGTCCATATTACCGGTGCGCTCACCATTGCCAAGTAATGTGCCTTCGATACGATCGGCGCCCGCTAGTACGCCAAGCTCAGCTGCGGCTACCGCGCAGCCTCTATCATTATGCGTATGTAGGCTGACAATCACATGCTCGCGCTGGGCCAAATTGCGGCAGAAGTACTCTACCTGATCGGCAAATACATTAGGCATAGACGCCTCAACGGTCGCCGGCAAGTTAAAGATAACCTCCTGCCCGTTTTGTGGCTGCCATACTTCGCAAACCGCGTCACAGACTTCTACTGCAAACTCAGTCTCGGTTTGACTGAAACTCTCAGGTGAGTACTGAAACACCCATTCTGTCTCCGGATACTTAGCAGCATAGTCCACTAGTAACTGCGCGCCTGCGACGGCAATCTCTTTGATCTCAGCTCGCGATTTGCCATAGACTTTTTCGCGCTGAATACGGCTAGTGGAGTTATAAACGTGAACGATAGCGCGCTTAGCACCTTTTAACGACTCAAAGGTACGTGCAATTAAGTGCTCTCGCGCTTGTACCAATACTTGTAGCGTGACGTCTTCTGGTACGTGATTTTCTTCAATCAACTGACGAGCAAAATCAAACTCAACTTGCGCAGCAGAAGGAAAGCCGATCTCTATATCTTTAAAACCAACCTCGACTAAGGTCTTAAAAAAACGCATTTTTTGTTCAATCGTCATCGGATCAATCAAGGCTTGGTTACCATCACGCAGATCGACACTGGCCCACATTGGCGCTTTTTCAATCGTTTTACTTGGCCAAGTACGATCCGATAATAGCGGCGCAAAGGCAAAGGGACGATACTTGCGAAAGTCAAAAGCGGCATGCTTAGGTGTAATCTTAGCGGTGCGAGTGGTGGTTGCAGACATAACAGTTCCTTAACGGTATAAAAGGTGTCCCTAAAATGAATAGAGTTCGATCGATAGATAAATCATCTGGATAAAGTGTTGACTCAATGAAGAGCAGTTACCCTTATCCTTAATGTTTAGTTGCTTTAACCTTAGCTTTATCATAAAACAAAACCAAAAGTGATGCCATTATAATAACAAGGTTTGCGAAGTGAAATACGGCTTAATTTGATAAATTAATTGTCTATATTAGTGATTAACCTTAATCATTTAATTATAATTGGCTAAAACCTCTAATTTTAAGGTAAATAATGTCTAATATGAATAATAATCCTATGACGCAAAATCATCCACTCAGCTTTCCTCTCGATGAGATTGATAGACATCTATTGCAGTTATTACAGACGGACGCGCGTATCAGCATCACTGAACTGGCTGAGCGTGTCAACCTTTCGGCTACCCCGTGTGCTCGCCGAGTCAAACGCCTAGAAGATAACGGCATCATTACCGGCTACCATACTCAAACTGATGCATACAAATTAGGCTATCCACTGGCGGTGTTTATTGCGATTAGCATGGATCGCCATACCGCTGAGCGCTTTGAGCAATTCGAGCGTAAAATACGAAGCTTTGAGGAGGTGATGAGCTGCAGCATTGTCACCGGCCGTACTGAGGACTACTTGATTAAAGTACGCGTACGGGACATGGCGCATTATGAAGAGTTTTTATTACATAGGCTGAATCGCATCGAAGGCGTGGCGCAAGTTCATACTAGCTTTGAGCTGCGAGAGGTCTTTTGTCGCAGTATTGTATAACTTGCACGCTCCGGCTTTGGCTTACGAGCCTTGGCGTACTTGCTTCATCTGCCGACTAAAGCTTAAGATCAATACCAGTCCAAGCAGCAATCCGGCTCCCGCTACTAGTAATCCAGCATCGAAGTTGTCTTTTGCACCAGCCAAAGCGACAGTCACTAACGGCCCTAAGAACTGCCCTACTGCATACGCCAAAGTTGCTAATCCTATTAACAAATTAGAGTAAGCGGGGTTTATATTTTTTATAATATTTAAGGTCATGGAGACGATACCGACAAAGGTCGCACCCAAAATAGCCGCATTGATATATAAGCCAAACGCACCGGCAAACCATAGCGGCACGAACATCCCTAAAGCCTGCAAGAGCGTCAAACCGATCAAGGTTTTGGTCTCGCCGATACGCTTAGCTAGCGCGCCCCATAGCGGGTTAGAGAGCATAGCAAACACCCCAACCACTAACCAAATCAGTAGTCCGGCATGAGTCTGCGTCGGTAGCTGTTTTACCGCCATTACCGGCAGAAAAGTCGCTGAGGTGATATAACCAAACCCTGCCAACACATAGCTCAATGACAATAGCAGAACCGCTTTGGCTTGACCCACCATCGCCTCGTAGAGCGAACGCTTAAAATTGATATACGTCTGTTTTATAGAGGGCTTTTTGTTTAGCGCGTTACCTTGCGAAACACCATCCGGGCGAATAGCGTAGAGCAAAACCAGCAAAGGTAAGCTTGTCAGTCCGGCCACTAGCCAAATACTATAAAAATGCAGATCAAGGTTAAGTAGCCACCAAGTCAGAATGGCTGAGGCGCTAATACCAACACCGATACCGGCATAATGCACCGTCGATAGTAAGGAGCGTTTATGAGTACTAAAGCTTTGGATAATAAAAGAGGAGCCTAGTATCATGCCGATGCCGCTGGCAATTCCTGCGAATAAACGGATGACATACCAAAGGCTTAAAGGCAAGTTTGGCAAAAACAAAAGTAAAGTGGTGATGATACTCAATAAAGTACCGAGTATTAAGGCGCGCCACGTTAAGCGATGGGGCACAAACATCGCTATCAATGAACCAATAAAATAGCCCATATAATTCACCGATGCCAACCATCCAGCGATCGTTGTGCTCAGTGAAAGCTCGCTCATGATATCAGGCAAGGTTGCGGTAAATAAAAAACGCCCATAACCCATGACCACGGCTAGGCAATAAAGCCCTATCCACGCGATAACGGTTTCGTTGGTAATCGAAGGAATCAGGCGGCGCGTTGAGGCCTTTAACATAGCCGGACCAACATTGTACCCAAACACTTGAAACAAACCCGCGTCATAGCAATCCTCGTTGCCATGACCGCTGCGCTCGTTTATTGCAGTTTTTGCTCATAACCCATCGTCCTTGGTGTCCATACCCTGCTATATTTATATCATTTCAGAGGTCTAAATATAATAGATTCCATATAAAAATGTTGTGGCGCTTTAACTCGTCGCTATCTGCCTTTATTCGCTTATGCTATCAGGTCGACCTAACATAGCAACTCTATGATCGCTAAACATATCCATATCTGGAGCTAAAGTGCGCATAAAGCGATCAAAATATAATAGCTGCTTGGTCAACAATGCAAAATCACGCGGAAAGTGAATACCGTGGCGCTTACCGACTTCGACGATCTCTAGCATCATCTTATTGAGCTCATCCGCTTGCTCTTTGGTATTAAAAGGGACACCGCTGGTAAAGGCAATATCTTCTGCCATAATCGTCTGCATCATGCGCTGTAAGTCCGCTGCTAACGAAGAGACATCAACATGATTCTCGCCTTTGGTCATCTCCATATCGATCATATACTGCGCCATCGCCCGATAGTCATTATCCTGCAGCGCTTGCATCATACCCATGCAAGCGCGCCAGCTCTGCGCTTTTAATTTACCGACGATACCAAAGTCTAAAAAGCCAATACGACCATCAGTCAGTAGCATCAGATTGCCCGCGTGCAAATCAGCATGGAAGCTGTTGCAGAGCATTAAGCTTGCAAACCAAGTATTCAAAGTATCTGCCATCACTTGCGCCGGGTCATTACAATACTGGCGCATCGCGCGCTCATCAATCATAGAGACGCCGTGTAATCGGCTCATCGTTAATACGCGCTTGGTAGTCAGCTCATCATAGACGGTTGGCGCAACCACCCGAGTATTACCTGAAACGCTCAAAAACTGCTGAAAATCACGAATGTTTTTGGCTTCCGCGATAAAGTCCGTTTCGGCGAGCATGCGCAAGCGGATCTCATCAATAATAGGCGCGATGCTAGCAAACTTCATCGAGGGCATCAGCAGCTCAAGCAGCTTAGTGACGCCGTGTAGCACGCCCAAATCGGTCTGCATGATCGTCTCAACTCCAGGCTTTTGTACCTTGAGCACCACTTCATCACCGTTATGGAGGCGGGCGACATGCACTTGCGCAATGGAGGCGGAGGCTAATGGCTGCTCTTCAATATCGGCAAAACGCTCCTCTAGTGTTAAGCCATCAACCGCTAGCTCTTCGCGTAATACTTGTGCAATATAACTATAAGGCAACGGCGTGGTCTGATCCAAAAACCCTTGGAAAGCCTCGACGTATTCACGCGGAAACAAGGATGGCGTACTAGCGATAAACTGTCCAATTTTGATATAAGTGGTGCCCAATTGCTCGAAGGTTTCTTTGAGTAGATACGCATCAGGTTTTTCACCTTTCGCCACACGCAGCGCCGATAATCCAGCGACACTTGCGGTCTGACGGATACGGTTGGCGACGTTCAGACTGTGCTTCAATAAATGCGGGCGATATAATTTCATAACGGCTAACTGTCTTAATAAATGATTAAAGAAGGAGTAGATAATAGGGCGTGTTGAACATTCACAAATGCGCACTGCTGATAGCTAAAATAGTTCTAGTCTAAGTGAAAATTGCAGGTAATGCTTATTGCATTGGTTAGCTGATTTTATTTAAACAGTCGCAACGACTAGGGCGATTTTAGCATCAGCCCTAACTACAACAACAGGGACAGGACTATTTTTTGCCGCTTTATTGATAAAAATAGACGCTTAGAACAACTAAACTTACCATTTTTATCTGCAAATCGCCTAAAAAATAGTCTCTGTCAGTGCCACGGTCGAATGTTCAACACGCCCGAACAACTATAGTCAGGTGTAAAAGTAATGATTTATAACCTAATGATCTAAAATAGCTGTGATGGCGCTAGCGGTACACAATCATAACGCGCATACCGGGCAGCTGGTATCTTGCCGATAGCCCATCATGCGCTGCTGCATACGGCTACCGTCCCACAATAAAAGCTTGCCTGTCAGCGGATTGGTGTTCAGCCCGAGGTAATGCAATGCCGCATTGGCTTGCAAATTACCGATGATAGCAGTAGTACTAGCAAGGACGCCTGAGTTGGCACAAGTGCGCTCATCTACTGCCTCATCCGTACTAACATCGCCAAAAACACAATGATAGCAGCCGCTCTTTAACTGCGGTTCATACAATGCCAATTGTCCTTGCATAGCAATCGCCGAAGCGCTAAGTAATGGAATCTGATAGCGCACGCTAATCCGGTTGATAATATCGCGAGTGGCGAAATTATCAGTACAGTCTAGCAATAGACTAGGCTTGCCAGCAGCTAGCTCTAATAGCTCATAAGCATTATCTAATGTCAGACGTGCGACCGTGCCTTTCGCGCTAATCAAAGGGTTGATTTGCTTGAGCATCTGCGCTGCGGTCAGCGCTTTAGCTGCACCGATATCACTTGGTAAAAATAAGCTTTGGCGCTGTAAGTTGCTCATCTCAATCACGTCATCATCGATGAGATGCACCTCACCAAGCCCTGCGCGCACTAGCGTCTCTGATGCTGGGCAACCAAGGCCCCCTGCGCCTATCATTACAATCCGAGCAGACTTCAGACGCAGCTGTGCGTCAATATCCCAGCCTGTTAATAACACTTGCCGAGCATAGCGCAGTAACTCAGCGTCCGTGAGACTCTGGTTATCTGTAGAAGGCGTTTTAGTTGTCATTTTAGTTGTCATTTTAGTTGTCACTTTAGTTGTCACTTTAGTTGTCCTAGGGTCACTCTATCATTACCCCCATAATCCTTAGCGGTTTTTATCGCCTCAAAGCCGTTAGCAGCAAATAACGCTCTAACCGTCTCGCCTTGATCGTAACCATGTTCTATGGCTAATAAGCCACCTTGCTGTAAGTAATTCGGCGCTTGCTCTACGATATGCTCAATATCAGCCAAACCTTTATTAGGCGCACTTAAGGCGCTGATAGGTTCAGCTTTTAACCCTTGTAGATGCTCATCCGCTTCATCGATATAAGGCGGATTGGAGACAATGACCTCAAAGCGCTGAATGGCATCAGAAGGTAGCGCTTCATACCAGCTGCTTTGCATAAATTTGACATTATCTACCTGATTATCAGTGGCGTTTTGCTGAGCGACGCTTAATGCTTCTGCGGATAAGTCAACAGCTATAACTTGCCAGCTTGATCGTGCTAATTCATGAGCCAAACTAATAGCAATACAACCAGAGCCCGTACCTAAATCTAGCAAACGCTTAGAGGCTTTATGATTGGCAATCGGATTATTCTCAATCCATTCCAGCACTTGCTCAACCAATACTTCGGTATCAGGCCGCGGTATCAGGGTATGCGCGTTTACTTTAAAATCAAGTGACCAAAACGCCTGATGTCCCGTTAAATAAGCTAAAGGTATGCCCTGCTGCATCTTTTTAATACCTGCATTAAACTTTGCAGATTCGCTATCGGTTAACTGATAGCGCTCATCGGTCATCAAAAATAGCGACGGCTTATCGATGACATACAGCAGCCAATCGGTAAGCCAAAATTGCGGCACTGCTAAGGTCTCAGCTATAGATGCCGCTTGCTGTTTAATCTGCTTGATTGTCAGATTATCTGTAAACGTTGTCATCAATCACTCTTATTTACGCCCTATTTATGATAAATAACTGCTATTCGCTAGCACGCGGTGGCTCTTTGGTCTGCGTTAAATTAGGGTTGGCTTTGTTTAAATCAAGCCCTTTATCAGCATCGCCATTATTCATACCATCATTACTATCACTGTCATAGTCGTCATTGTCACCAATGATAATATGCTTATCGACGTAATAAATCAGCGCTAAGATAGGAATACCCAGAGCAAAGGTGAACAAAAAGAAGAACGGATAACTGGTGCTATCAACGATAGAGCCTGAATAACCACCTATCACTTTAGGTAATAACGTCATCAACGAGGAGAATATCGAATACTGCACGGCAGTAAAACGAATAGAAGTCAGCGCCGATAAAAACGCAATAAACACCGCGCTGGCAAGACCTGCTGCTAGATTATCCAAAATCACAGCCAGATACATATAAGGCAAACTACCCGGATGATAAGTCAGCAAGATAAACAACAGATTAGTCACACAAGCAAGCACCGCCCCAACCATCATCGCGCGCATAATACGCATTTTTTGTGCCAATAACCCGCCCAAAAAACCACCGCCGATCGCCATGACGACGCCAACTAATTTGACCGCGTTAGCAATATCGACTTTGGAGAACTGCATATCTTGATAAAAGACGTTGGAGATGACGCCTGCGACAATGTCAGAGATACGGTAAAGACCGATTAGCGCTAATAATAACAATGCCTTTTTGCCATAACGACGAAAGAAATCAGCGATAGGCTCGACCCAAGTGACCCGCGCAAACTCTGGCGCTACTAAGTTGGCTTTGACCAAGCCATAGCCGATACCGATAGCTGCGGCTAGACTCACTGCCATACGCACCACTTCGAGCAAAAATCCTGTAAATACGCCTTCCACCTCAGGCAATACCGCGCCTGCATTGGCAAAAACCATCACAAATCCGATTACCGAAATCGCGAATACTAATACCAAACGTGTGTAATCGGACGTCTCACGCTCGACTAATACTTGCTTGCTGACAGGCTCATGAATCACTAAGGTTGTTATCACCCCAATGCCCATGACGCCGGCCATAATCCAATAAGTATTGCGCCACGCCTCATAGCTATACAGCGCCTCGGTTGAGCCAAAATAATCCGCTAGATACAAAGCGCCTGCACCAGCGACAATCATCCCTATGCGGTAGCCTGTGACATACATAGCAGACAGTACCGCCTGCAAGCTTGGCGGCGCTAATTCAATACGATACGCATCAATGACGATGTCTTGAGTCGCTGACGAAAACCCTAATAACACAGCCCCTACTGCCATCAAGAATAGACTACCCTCATTAGCCGGGTTGACACCTGCCATAATACAAATGGCAGTGATAATGAGCAGCTGCGAGACCAATATCCAGCTGCGCCTGCGGCCTAGCATTTTAGTCAATACTGGCAGCGGCACTGCATCAATAAGCGGCGCCCAAATAAACTTAAAGGCATAACCAAGCGCCGCCCAACTGAACATCGTGACGACACTACGGTCAATCCCAGCTTCGCGTAGCCATAAAGAGAGACTGGAGAAGATAAGTAAAATGGGAATGCCCGCCACAAAACCTAAAAACAGCATGATAATGGCACGGCGATCGAGATAAGCTTTTAGACTTTCGCTCAATGACTTTTTTTCAATCGATGGCTTTGGTGTAGAAGGTGGTACAGGTTTGACAGCAGACATAATAAGTTACCAAAACTTGAAACAAAAAAGATTTCGTTACAAAATTGAATTATGGTACTTGAGAACATCATCTATGACTAGAGGTATTTGCAGCTAATTGCTTATGCATGATGCTTTGTGTACCTAACCTATCTCATTGTTAATACACGGTGATATCAACTATCGCTACTGTTTGTATTATCTTTAACTGGCCTAATGATTATCAAGGTTTATTTATGAAAGTTCAGCTACTCTCATAGTTTCGGTAATATATATTCCAAAATAGTATAAATAGATTACTATCTAGTATATACAAGAATAATAACTATGATTTACACTAGCCGCAGATATGGTTTTAAAACTTTGGGGAATAAATTATGGCAATCGACGTAGTCGTCAATCAGCGGCACTTGCAAATTCAGCTGAAACAGCTTGAGACGGTTTGGCATACCGTCATCAATGGCTATAATTTAAGCCAAGCGGCAACCGTACTGCATACCAGTCAATCGAGCTTATCCAAGCACATTGCTGCGCTTGAGAGTCAATTAAAAACAGATGTGTTTATCCGTCAAGGCAAGCGCTTAACCGGCCTTACCGACATGGGCACTGCACTACTGCCGCATATCGAAGCTATCTTTGCTGAGATACGTACGATTGAGAACTTAAGCCTCGATTATAATAATCCCAATACAGGTACGCTCACCATTGCCACCACGCATACGCAGGCGCGTTATGTCTTGCCGCATGTGGTAAAAGCGTTTAAAGAGCGCTTTCCTAAGGTAAATTTGATTCTGCAGCAGGCTGATCCTGAAACTATCGCGCAGATGGTCATTCGCGGACAGGCGGACATCGGTATCGCTACCGAATCTCTACTTCATAATAACTATCTACGCTGCCACCGCTACTATGATTGGACCCATCGCATTATCGTCCCTAAAGATCATGAGCTTGCCGGTCTAGAAACTATCGATCTGCCCACGCTTGCCAGCTATCCTATTGTCACTTATCACGGCGGCTATACGGGTCGCAGCGCTATTGATAAAACTTTTAGCGATGCAGGGCTAGAGCCTGATATTGTTTTAGCGGCTCTTGACGCTGACGTGATCAGTACTTATGTTGGGTTAGGTTTAGGGATTGGGATCATCGCGGAGATGGCCTTTGAGCCTAGTCATTATCATAACCTTACTGCTATACCGGTCGATCACTTTGGCCGCTTTACCAGTTGGATGGCGGTGCGTGATGATGCTGAGGTTCGCCAGTATGGCCGCGCCTTTATGGAGCTGTGTCAGAAACAATTCGATCATAAAGGTGTGGTTTGACAATATCTCTGTCGCACGCAACCTAGTCTTTTAATATTTGTTACCCTCGTTAACACAGCCCTTGATAAACTCATGATCTACCCCATCATGTACAGTATCAAGCGCTCACCCTTTTCATAAGCTGTCTTAAACGATAATAACAAAAGACTGCCTAAAGCTTGTGAGCGCTTATCACTACTCAATAATAGGTGAGATATGACCAACAGCAATACTACTACCATTCCTTTATCATTTTTAGATTTAGCCCCTGTACCGGAAGGTAAAATCATTGCAGAGGGCATCGCCCAGACAGTCGAGACGGCACAAAAGGCCGAAGAAGCCGGTCTTAACCGTTACTGGATGGCAGAGCATCATAATATGCCAGGTATCGCCAGTGCAGCGACCTCAGTCCTACTGTCACATATCGGTAGCCAAACCAAGCGTATCCGTATTGGTGCAGGCGGCGTGATGCTACCAAATCATGCACCGCTCGTTATCGCTGAGCAATTTGGCACATTGCAGGCATTGTACGGAGACCGCGTTGATTTAGGCTTGGGCCGCGCACCGGGGACAGATGGCGCGACGTTTCAGGCACTGCGTCGTCAGATGAAAGACGCTGAGCGTTTCCCGCAAGACGTCCAAGAGCTGATGTACTTTTTGGGCAATGATACAGATGGCAGTCCAGTACAGGCATTCCCCGGTGCCAAATCAGGCATTCCTATCTGGATATTAGGTTCATCTTTATTTGGCGCAACCTTAGCGGCGCACTTAGGGTTACCGTATGTGTTTGCCTCTCATTTTGCTCCGCAAATGCTCGGACAAGCCATTGATACTTACCGTGAGCAGTTCAAGCCGTCTGCCTATTTAGATAAGCCTTATGTCATGCTGGCGGCCAATCTATTACTCGCTGATGATGACGAAACTGCCGAATATCACTTTACCTCAGCACAGCAGAGCTTTGTACGTTTGCGCCGCGGGGAGACAGGTCAGATGCCAAAGCCTACTTACGATATGGATAGTATCTGGAGCCAAGCTGAAAAAATGATGGTAGATAATGCACTTTCCGTCTCATTTATTGGTTCTGTCGAGACAGTCAAGCCAAAGCTGACGGCATTTTTGGCAAGATACCAGCCAGATGAGTTGATTGTAACTGCCAACGTCTATGATCAAGCGGCGCGTCTACGCTCATTTGAGCTCATCTCTCAGTTAAATTTGTTTACTTTACAAGGTGATGCCGCCATTGCATAATAATCAAAAGCACTAATTGGAAACCTGACATGGAAGCTACCCCTGTGATTGCAGCATCATTGTTTATTGGCAGCTCTATATTCTTATATATAGTCGCCTTTATTATCGTTCTGGTATTTTTTGGTTATTTAACCTATCGTGTCAGCCCGAAAGGCAAAGCTCGGCGTGAAGAGCGGCGCAATCGTGATAGACGCCGCTAAATTTAATCTTCACTTTTAGTGTAAATAAAAACCTCCTACTCTAGCGAGAAGGAGGTTTTTATTTACTCTGCTTTATTTACTAAACAAATAGCACACCGTCCTCGGTTTGATGCGCCTTTATATCGACATCATAAACCGCGCTTAATTGCTCGCTATTCATAACCGCATTAGGAGAGCCTTGAGCCACAACTTGTCCATTATGTAATAGCACAACGGCATCGGCATAGCGATGTGCATGAGTCAAGTCATGTAATACGACTAAGATGCTTTTATGTTGACGGCGCGCCAGATCACGCAAATAGGTTAATAAAAAACGCTGATGGCGAATGTCTAAATGGTTGGTTGGCTCATCGAGCATCATAATGTGCGTGTCTTGCATCAGCGCGCGCACGATAGCTAAACGCTGTTTTTCGCCCCCTGATAGAGTCTGTACTCGCGCTGATAGCAAATTACACAGCTCAAAATCCTCAAGCAAGCGTCTAGCCTGACTCACATGCTGAGCCTTTGGTCGTTGATACCAAGCTAGATTAGGGGATACGCCTAGCAGCACATAATCTAATACGGTCAATGGCAACTCAAAACGCTCATGCTGTCCGACCCAAGCGATATGACCATGGCGCATGACCTCATCAATGGGCTGACCATGAACGCTAATCTGTCCATCAGTTTTAAGACCTGATCCGGTATGCTGCCCTAATATAGCATGTAGCAAAGTGCTTTTTCCCGCTCCATTAGGGCCAATAAAAGCCACTAACTTGTGGCTAGGTAGCGTCAGTGAATCGACGCTTAATAGCACTTTAGCGCCATGAGCAATATGAATACCTTGTAAGCGTAGCAGCTCAGTATTATCTTCATGCTTATGATAGTCTATGGTAGTCGTTGTAGCTGCCGTAGCAGTTGAATTGAACATAGAGGGCATCCTTGATAGTTACTTGATTAACGACGGCTACTACGTACAAACAGCCAGATAAAAAACGGTCCGCCTAACAGCGCCAGCACAATGCCAACGGGCACATCTATTGGATAAGCCACATGCCGCGCCATACTGTCAATCACGAGTAGCAGCATCGCGCCCAGCCAGCCCGACCATATCATCAGCCGCATCCGTCCACCGCCAAACAAGATAGCTAGCAAGTTGGGCACCATCATGCCAATAAAGCCAATCACTCCGGCCAAAGATACTGCTGCTCCCGTTAACAAAGCTGAGGCAATAATTACCAGACAGCGGCTCAAGCCAACCTTTATCCCTAAAGATTTTGCAGTTGTTTCACCTAGCATTAACCCATCTAGTTGACGACCCAAAGGCAACAAAATAATGAGTCCTAGCACCATGGAGATAATCGAATAACGTAGCGGTACAAAGCCTGCTTCTGCCATACTACCTGATAGCCAGTTGGTCGCGGACCTAAGTACCATATCATCAGACATAAATAAGATTAGGCTCACCACCGCCGCGCAAAAGGCACTAATGACAAAGCCTAAAATCAGTAGCCCCATCTGACCGCCGCCCAAAAACCTATGACAGCCTAGGATAAACAAACAGACAATCACACTACCCATAAAGGCGGCAAAGGGAATACCAATACCGCTGACCCCAAAAGCAAGCACTAGCACCACGCCCAGTGCCGCACCGCCTGAGGTACCGATAAGACTTGGATCAGCCAGCGGGTTTTCAAATAATGCTTGCAATGCAGCGCCGCTCACCGATAGTGCCATACCAACAAGCAACGCTGTAACCACACGCGGATAGCGCAATTGCCAAATGGTCTCATCTAAGTGCACCGGGCTTGACCACTCACCAAAGCCAATACCCAATCCCAACCAAATCAGCAGCAATGACGCTAGAGCTGCTAAGACATAGTAGACGCTCTGCTTATATTTAGAAGGTATATTCAACGCGCCGACATGAGAGCGACTCTGACTTTTGGAAGTGGCACTGTTTGACATAAGGATATCGTCTGTAGCGTGACAAATGAGGAATTAAACCGATGAATCATGACAGTAGAGGTTTAGAGTGCCCGCTACTTTGCCATATCGTGTAGCGATTTGATGGCCTTTGGAGAGTTTAGGCCGTAGCGTAAAAACTTATCGGCAGGCCAAAACTCAACCTTATTATTTTTGGCAGCATTACTTACGGCAATCTCAGGACGCTTCCTAAACTTACTGACGCCGCCGATGACCTTTTGATTATGATCGGCGATGATAATCACATCAGGCTTGGCAGCCAGCCAGCCTTCACGCGACATAGGTTTGAGTCCTGAGACATTCGCCGCATTAATCCCGCCTGCCCGGCGAATCAGCTCATCCCCCACCGTCCCTTTGCCTGCGACAATGCGCCCATCATAGCTTAAGATATAGCGTTTGCCCGTTTTTGCTAACGGCTGCATGTCCTGAGACCAACGATCTGCAAGTTGTTCAGCTTCACTGCGGTTACCGATATAGATACCCGTCGCTTTGATGCTATTGGCAAAATAATCGACGCCCTCTTTTGGCGCTACGTTAGCGGCTTTGACATTTAAGTCATTGAGGCGCTGATAGACACTAACCGGCTGCACCATATAACTACCAAGTACCAAATCAGGCTTAACTGCCAACACGGACTCTGCGGTAATGTTGCGGTGCATCCCCACTTTTGGCACATCTTTTAAGGCAGGATGGCTATTGGTCGCATCTTTGCCCACCAGCTTGTCGGTCGCACCAAGCGCGACGATGATATCTGCCACATCAGGACTCATAGCGACGATGCGCTCATAAGCTTGTGCCGATAAGGCAGTCAGCGCGCAGATACTGCCAACAAAAAAAGATGATATGAGGCGGGAGCGAGAAAAAGAAGATGATAATTGCGCGAACATAAACGTTCCTTGTAACTGTGAATCATAAAAGAGGAGTCATGAGTGGCTAACAGCCCTTTCATTAAGCAGGCTGCGCCGAATTATTGTGCATGGCAGTATGCTGCGCCTCTGCATTCAGCCCTTGTGAGAATTTAGCCACAATATCAGCAGTGATTTTTTGCCATGCTGCAAGCTCACTAGTGCCTTCCATACGCTGACCAAATACAGTCAAAATACTGCTGCCAAACTGATCGAACCCTTCGATACACGTGACGATACCATCAGCCGTTGGACGCTTGACGCACCACAATTGCGCCAGCTGCTTGTCTTTTAGATGCAAAGTGAAGTTATTGTGACTCTTATCTAAGATGTTGATCCAGTCGCCCATGCGTTTGATGGTTTTTACTGTACCGGTTTGAATTTGTACCAGCCCTGAATTGCCAACAAATATCATAATAGGACACTCGCTATCACGCGCTTGCTCAAAAACAGCACTCATCGCATCAAGGCTGAGCGGATATGCAGACCCTGTAGGCGCTTGACGGTAGCTACTGGCGCGATCAACCTCAAGCTTATTTAAAATGTGATAAAACTGATGGACGTCCGTCATCTTGCGCCATCGACGCTGCAACTTGTCACGGTTATCATCACTCAATTCTTTATACTGCCAAGTCTTGGGTACGGTTGCCTCATCAAGCACCAGCTCGGTTATATCGACCGCTTGCGCATGCCTATCAACTAACTTCTGCCAGCGCGCGATATTATCATCGCTTAATTCGCGTAAAAACACCTTATCGATCGCAGCGCCCTGCTCATCAAAAAACTGAATGCTATAAGAGGGCTTATCACTCTTGCTAAGATCTGTCACGGCGAGCATATGCTGCCAGCGTCCCATAAAAAAGCGCAAATCTAAACCACCAACATTGAGGGCAATGCCCCTTTTTTCGCCAAGTTTTAGATTGTGATATGGTGCGGTTTTTTCATGGACGGCTAAGGCGTTACGTACGATACTCTCAACAGCGCCGAAATTCTCTAGCTGCTCAAGCACTGCTCTGCATTGGCCACCAATATATTGACTATGCGGTGAGGCAAGTAACAGCTCAAACTCACTTACACCCAATACCGCCGCGCCTTCGGTCGGAAATAACATCGGTGTCACCGTTTTTTTATCTTGGTAGGCCTGCCAAAGTACCGAGTCTTTTTGGCCAAGCTGAATGGGGTGAGTCATGGTCGTATCCTCTATTAAGCAAATATAAAAGCGGCGTCTCTATGCTTTTTTAATAAAATGCCGGAGCGCTCACTGACAAAACGCATTATGACCAACTTTTTTTTATTTGTAAATGATAATAATTATTATTTACTCGTTGATAACCAATATCATTTGTATTAATCTATGCTTACTTTGTTACTCAAAACTAAGAATTATGTAACTTATATTTACTCAAACTTCCTTATTCTTACTGTGTACACTTATGCCAACATCTAATACTTTTAAAGCTTCTTACAAGCCTTTGAGTGCCGCTATAACGCTTGTATTAGCTGTCACGATAACGGCAAACACGAAAGCAGCAGATCCTTATCAGCTCAATAGTCTTGCTGATAGCGAGCAAAGCTTGGCAAATAGCGCCATGCCTAGCACCGTACTTGATCCTATTGTGGTAACTGCCACCCGTTCAAACCGAGCTCTTAGCGACGCCCCTGTCAAAGTAGATGTCATTAGCAGCAAGCAAATCGAGGATAATCATGCGCATACCCTAAAAGAGGCGCTAGAATTATTGCCTAACGTTTATCTCAAGCAAGTACATGGCAAGACGGGCTATGAAGTCAGTATGCAGGGTTTTACAGGCGATCAGGTTTTAGTATTGATTGATGGTCTGCCTATCACCGCCAGTACAGGCTCGACAGTCAATCTCAATCAGTATATGACCATGGATATCGAACAAATTGAGGTGGTTCAAGGAGCGGCGTCCGCGCAATTTGGCAGTGCAGCAATGGGCGGAGTGATTAATATTATTACCAAACCTACTAACAAAACCAAAGCTTATGTCAATACCGAGCTTGCCACTAATGGCGATCAAAACCCTTCAGGTGATGATATTGATGCCAATAAACGCTTTATCGCTGCCGGTATAGAAGGAGCACTGGATCCAGCGCAGCGCCTGCAGGCCCGTCTGTCTGCTTCTTATTTAGATGATGATGGCCTAAATACCGATACCGCGCGCTGGCCACGAATCAAAGACGCTAGCGAACAAACGCAGGTAACAGGACGTCTCAGCTATACTCCTGATGATCGTACTATGCTTACGCACTCAAAGCTGTGGGCTGAGGCGAGCCGCTATAGCGAGGACGATACCAGCCGCTTTAATCTCCGCGTGGCGCAAAATATTTTGCCGCAGCAGCGTGAGGAGTCGATTAACAAGGATCGTATCAGCATCGGTGGTAGCACTGATATTCATCTCAATGAAAATACGCAAACCTATCAGTTATCTGCGCAAGCGTTATATGAAGACTATCAAAGCGACTCAGACACCCTATCCAATGAGGTGCTTGCATCAGCGCGAAATACAAACATCACCACCGCGCTAGGTCAGGTGCAGCTTGATTTACCAGCCATCGATTCAGGTGCGCATATGCACTTATTGCAAGTAGGCGGACAGGTGCAGCGCGACACCCTATCTCAAACCAAAAACAGTATCAGCGAGCTTATCAGCGATGAGGTCAGCCGTGATGTGGGCGAGCTATATCTCCAAGATGACTGGCTGATTGGTGCTCATTGGGAGATACTCACGGGCATTCGTTATCAAGATGATCAAGACTTTGGCGATCATGTGGCACCAAAAGTAGCTGTCAAATACAACCGTACGGACGCAAGTGGACGCGATCATATCTTTCGCGCCAGCGTCGGCAGCGGCTACCGTGTGCCCAACTTAAAAGAGCGCTATTACGTCTTTGACCACAGTAATTTGGGCTATAAAGTCATGGGCAACCCTAGCTTACAGCCTGAAACCTCAACGAGCTATCAAGTCGGTTATCAAGGGCAGATTGGTGATGATTTAAACCTATCCATTAACGGCTTTTATAACGATGTGGAGGACTTAATCCAAACTGATAACGAAAACGCCACTATCGAAAATGGCATCCGTATTTTTCAATATACCAATATCGATAGTGCCTACACTTATGGCGGCGATATTGGCATCGATTGGCAAGTGGATGATCGCGCCACCCTACAAGCCACATACGCCTATCTAAAAACCAAAAATGAGAGCGCCAACAGCGAATTAACTTACCGTCCTAATCATAAAGTCATGCTGGCACTCGATTATCAATTGAGTGATACATTGCAGCTTATTCCTAGGTTGAACTACGAGTCTAAGCAGCTGATTGATACTGCCACGCAGTCCTACTCACCATCATGGTGGACGCTTGATAGTCAATTGAACTACAAGATTGATGATAATTTTAGTCTGTATGGCGCGGTGAATAACATCTTTGATACCCAGCGTGATGTACGCGATACCAGTGATTATCGCCCGATTGACAACCGTGAGTGGCTAATTGGCGCACGTTTTAACTGGCAATAAGCTGGATCACAAAATTTTTAACCCTTACTTTCCTCGTTTTACTTAATATCACCGTTTTATTCAACAGGAGCTTTTTATGTCATCTTATTTACGCCTGACCAAAACATCTGCCTTAGGCGCACTCAGTGCCGCCATATTAGTTGCGCTAACCGGCTGCGGTAGTGATAGCGATAACAGTAGTAGTGGCGGTTCAACTACGGCACCACCCACGGCTACGGCGAGCTTTAGTCAAAGCGCTGAATGGACAATCAGTGGCGCGAGTCTCAACCCTAATGTGCAGACTTGTTTTGATTTTGACAGTGATAGCGAGGTGGACTGTAGTAGCGCCACGTGGGACGTTAAATTTGATAATCAACAACGCGGGGTCAGTCTTTGGTCAAACAGTGGCAGCTCAGGCGACGGTGATGGCGGCGTGTTTGGATTGATGGATTGGTCAGAGCTAAGCGCTTATAACAACGGTATGCAAGACCCAAAAACCGGTAGTGACATCACGCACCATTATAACGAAGATAACAGCGGCGGTATTTTTGATAGTCACTCATGGTACGCTTATAATATTGCAGAAAATCATAAGCTATATCCTAATAACCGCGTGTACCTTATCACAACAGACCATACCGATCCGGCCACTGCCAGCAGTGTGCAGCAGCCCATTTATGCCATGCAGATTATCAACTACTACGATGAAGCTGGAGTATCTGGCCACCCAACCGTGCGCTGGATTGATACCGCAATGCCGCGCGCCGATCAAGTCAAAACCAAGACCATTAACGCCACTAGCAACACGGAGTGGACTTATCTGAATCTAAAAACGGGTAACATCGTTGATGATGCTACAAAACAGTGGCAGGTGGCATTTAGGCGTAACAGTGTCAAACTCAATGGCGGCGCGTCCGGTACCGGTAAGGTCGGTGGTTTTGTCGCTAATACTCCAGACGGCTACTATGATGATAAAGACGAGCCTATCAAAGCTAAGTTCATGACTGACAATAAAGAGCAAAGCCTTGCCAATCTATTGAATGTCACAGACTTTGATACGCCAAAATCAGCAGGCAGCTGGATGGTGGATAGCGACAGCTCAGATCTAAACCCGGGCTACACCGGCACTTATCCAAACCTCGATTTTGGCTGGTACACTTATAATGGCATGACTCATCAACTCAGTGCAAAACCTGATGACAAAGCTCAAGGCGCGCTGATCCGCTCAAACAGTGGTGATAGTTATGCGCGCATGCGTCTGACACAGATTAATTATCCTGATGCTACCACCACCAAAGCCACCTCTTGGGTATTTAAATTTGATGTCCAGCCTGCTGAATAAATAAGATAAGTCATCAGGTTTATTAAAAATACAACTTCATATCAGCAAAACACCAGCCATAGTTATTATGGCTGGTGTTTATTGTTCAGGACAGTAGAACTTTAAGTTAAAATCTTAAGCTAATGAGTAGCCTCTTTGGCTATTTATGATCAGGCTTTTTGACCCATCTCCCATCGTCGTTTTTATGATAGACGTTTTCAACCGCCGCCCACGCGGTAGCAAACTGACGCGACTCATCTTCATATTGCTCGCTTGCACTATTAAACGCCGCTTGAAAAATCTCTTGGGCATGCTTAGGTAAATTGTCTTTTACATTATCAGGCAGATCAGATAGTTTATCGTATGGCATGGCAGACTCCTTTACTTATATTATTTTTTTATTATAAAAAAAAGACGCTGCAAAACGCCATATGTCTTTGGTTAACACGGTTAAAGTTAGTGACAATACCTCAGCACCTCTTATCTTTAAATACACTAAGCCTAAGCTCACCTCACTTTTTACATCAATACTAGTTACATCAATACTAGTTACATCAATCCTAAAGCACGCAATACCGCCGCGCCTAGCGCCATACCAAATAGACTCACCACCGTGGTAAACGCCAAAATATTGGCAGCTAAAATGTCATTACCGCCCATCGCTTTGACCATCACATAGCTTGCCGCTGCCGTTGGCGATGCGACCATCAAGAACAGCACCCCCATATGCACGCCCGTTAAACCAAATGCCAAACCGATAGCGATAGCCAGTAGCGGCGCAATCACAATACGGCCTATACTCGCTTGCATCGATAAGCCTGACAGACTGAGCATCGCTTTTAGGTTGATACTTGCGCCCGCACAAAGTAGAGCGAGAGGCAGCGCCACTGCTGCGAGTAAATCACCAGTATGATGAATGACTGAGGGCACAGGCGGCAGTGGTAATGCTTTATAAGTAAAAGCCGCCAGTAGCGCTAAGATAAGCGGATTGGTAAATACCTTTTTTATTACCATTAGGCTACGGCTTAGACGGGTATCATCTAAGCTTTTAGACACTCGGCTAAGCGTAATCACCGCTAGGATATTAAAGAGAATAGTGACGATGCCCATATAGACCGCGCCGATACTGAGGCCGATATCACCATAAGCGTTGGCGACGGTAGCAAGACCGATAATCGCCATGTTGCTGCGAAAGATACCTTGGACAAACACCCCTTGATCAGCGCTATTGGCTATAAAGCGCTTAGCGTAAATCTCGCTACCAAGAAACAAAATAAAGGTGACGACAACGCCTGCCGTTATTAAGGTGATTTGCTTAGCATAGTCAACCTCGCTATCGACCACACTAAAAAACAATAAAGCTGGCAGACAGTAATTAAAAACAAAATAAGAGGCTTGATCGATAAACGCTTGGCTCACTTGTCCGCGTTTTTTCATGAAAAAACCCAACCCCATCAAAAAGAGGTTGGGCAGTACGATAGTAATAGCAAAAATAACCGCAGCGATCATAAGTGACTCACGTCATTAAAACGTTAACTCATGTTTTAGATAAAACCTGTCTACAGCCTCATCAATAGTATAAAACTTACGACTCCAGTGCCGACTTGGCTTTTTTCTGCTTTTTGACTGTCATCGCTAGCAGTTGAATCGCAGCAGGGGTAACCCCGCTGATACGGCCCGCTTGTGCGAGCGTAGCTGGACGTACTTTACTGAGTTTTTGTACAATTTCATTCGACAGACCAGAGACGATACTATAGTCAAAATCGAGTGGTAGTACGGTATTCTCCAAACGCTTCATTTGCTCAATATCATCGCGCTGACGATCGATATAGCCGGCATACTTGACTGAAATCTCAATCTGTTCACCCACTTGGTTATCGACTTTGGAATCAGTAATCGCAGCGATATCGGCAAAGTTAATCTGCGGACGCTTGAGCAAATCATAAGCGGTCGCTTCTTTTGATAGCACCTCACCCGTTTGCGCGGCGACTTGCTTACCTAAGTCATTGACTGGCGTCGCCCACATGTCTTTGAGACGCGCGGACTCACTAGCTATCGATTCCATCTTTTGCTCATAAGCTTGCCAGCGGCTATCATCAACGAGACCTAATTTGCGACCGGTCTCAGTCAAGCGCTGATCAGCGTTATCCTCACGTAGCAGCAGACGATACTCAGCACGACTAGTAAACATTCGATACGGCTCAGTGGTGCCATGAGTGATGAGATCATCGACGAGCACACCTAGATACGCCTCGTCACGGCGCGGCGTCCACGTGTCATACTCGCTATTATTCGTGGTCTCTAGTGCAGCATTAGTACCTGCTAATAAGCCTTGCACCCCTGCCTCTTCGTAGCCTGTCGTGCCATTGATCTGACCGGCAAAATAAAGCCCATCAATCGACTTAGTTTCAAGCGTTGGTTTGAGGTTTTGCGGATCAAAATAATCATACTCAATGGCATAGCCAGGGCGGGTAATATGTGCGTTCTCAAGGCCTTTCATACTATGGATAAACTCTAACTGCACATCGAAAGGCAAGCTGGTGGAGATACCATTAGGATAAAGCTCATGAGTAGTGAGACCTTCAGGCTCAATAAAGATTTGATGACTGTCTTTATCAGCGAAGCGGTGGATCTTGTCCTCAATCGACGGACAGTAACGTGGGCCCACGCCTTCAATCTTACCTGAGAACATCGGCGAGCGATCTAGACTCTCACGAATGATGTCATGAGTACGCGCATTAGTATGAGTAATATAACAATTGACTTGCTCAGGATGCATATCGACATTACCCATATAGCTCATCACTGGCAATGGCGTATCACCAGGCTGTACGGTCATAACGCTAAAGTCCACCGTGCGCGCATCGATACGCGCAGGCGTGCCTGTCTTCAAGCGGCCGACAGGTAGCTTTAGCTCGCGCAGACGATCAGCAAGCTTAATTGAGGGCTGATCTCCCGCGCGTCCGCCTTTAGAATTCTCAAGGCCGATATGTATGACGCCGCCTAAAAAAGTCCCTGAAGTCAAAATAACCGTCTGGGTTTTAAAAATAATACCGGTCGAGGTGACAACAGCAGTCGCGCGACCATTCTCGACTAAGATATCATCTGCACCTTGCTGAAACAGATCAAGATTAGGCTGATTCTCAAGCGTATGACGAATAGCCGCTTTATAAAGAATACGATCCGCTTGCGCGCGCGTGGCCCGTACTGCTGCGCCCTTACGACTGTTTAGCACCCGAAACTGAATGCCCGCCTTGTCAGTCGCCAAAGCCATAGCACCGCCTAACGCATCAATCTCACGCACTAAGTGCGATTTTCCGATACCGCCGATAGCAGGGTTACAGCTCATCTGGCCTAAGGTCTCGATATTGTGCGTCAATAGCAAGGTCTGCGCACCCATACGCGCTGCTGCTAGAGCGGCTTCGGTCCCCGCATGACCGCCGCCGATGACGACTACGTCGTAATATTTTGGGTATTGCATTTGTGCCTCGCTTGATAGATATCGACCCAAAAATAAGGACATCAACATCTATCGTATTCAGTGATTTAAAAAATGGCTAGAGAGTTGACATTGGTGCTTATTATAACAATTTTTTGCCGTTATTAGTGAGCTGCATTAATCAAACTTTATATTTTTGCCCTCGCTTAGCGGTACAATTTGATCGGAATGACCACTGACCAGCGTATGCTGACTGCCATGACCTTCTGGGTTAATTTGCAAATAAGCATTCATCTGTCCAATCGCTTCGCCATCATCGCTAGCTAGTATTTGCTCTTTGATGAGCTCAACAGGCGGTAGTGGCAGGTTCTTCAATAAGGCCAAACGCTGCTCATTATCGCCTTTATTGACGACAATCTCGATAAGCTGACGAGCATCAACGGGCAGATCTGGCGTATTCTGTGCCAAAAGCGCTAGATGATAAGCCCCCGCAGCATCTTGATCAGCAAAGATACGCTGCTCGATTGCGGTATAAGTACCTTCTGTCGCGCCGCCAGCGACGCTGAGCTGATGAATACATCTAAGCGCTGAGAAGTCCTCATTGTTGGCCATCTCGATAATGCGCGTTGATTCATTCTTAAGATGCTCGCGACGTTTTTCTAAAGCGGCATCTTCATAGGCTTGCGTATTGGTTTGATTGGTCATAATACCCTCTTATTGTTTATTTCATTATGCAGCCGTATATGGGGATAAATACGCCGAAAACAACAAAGCCTGAGTCAGCAGCTATTGGCTGACTCAGGCTTTAACTAAGGTTAATTATTATTTCGAGTATTTACTCAAAGCTTATATGGGATCCATACAGCCTTGTCTATAAATTAAGCGGCAGGGCTATTAGCTTCGACTAGTGGCTTCAATTCGCCTGATTGATACATTTGTAGAATGATATCTGAGCCGCCCATCAGCTCGCCATCAATCCATAATTGCGGGAAAGTAGGCCAATTCGCTACTTTTGGCAAGGTCGCGCGAATCTCAGGGTTCTCTAAGATATTAACAAAAGCAAACGGACGGCCGATTTGCGTTAATACTTCAATAGAACGCGCGGAAAATCCACACTGCGGAAACTGCGGCGTGCCTTTCATATAAATGAGTACTTTATTGTCACGAATTTGATCGCGAATCAATTGTTCGACATCATTAGCAGCGGTATTTGGGGTTTGCTCGCTCATAAAAGCTCCTATCCTATTAGTAGAGTGATTAAAATAGCAGGGTTATTAAAAATTTTGCTTAGCGTTATGTGCTACATGGGGTAGAGATAACTTTATTGCAAGCCATTTTGAGGACTTATTCTAAATCTTTAACAATGGCTTATTAAGGGTCACTATCAAAGCCACTAACGATTAGGACTTATCAGCCAATAAAAGGACGACAGCACTTGCCATAATGCCCTCTTGACGACCGGCGAATCCTAGCTTTTCAGTAGTCGTGGCTTTGACACTGATGTTACTGACATCAGTTTGCAAATCGCTGGCAATATTGTCACGCATCGCCTGATTATGGGGAGCAAGCTTAGGGCGCTCACACATCACGGTAATATCAGCATTACCAATCTTGTAGCCGGCGTCGACTATTTTGCTATAGACATAACGTAGCAGCACTCTTGAATCAAGGCCAGCATGCGCGCTATCAGTATCGGGAAAATGCTGACCGATATCACCGAGCGCCAGAGCGCCAAGCAGAGCATCCGCAAGTGCGTGCAGTACTACATCGCCGTCTGAGTGCGCAAGCAAGCTATGGGTGTGCTCAATCGGCACGCCAGCTAATATGACATACTGTTGCTGTTCACCATTGTTATGAAAAGCATGAACGTCAATACCTTGACCAATTTTTATCATTGTTCATCCAAAATTTTATTCAACATAAGCGAAACTTTTATGACAGCATCTAAGCTATTTTTAAAACTAGAAATTAGCTTGATAAGCATTGATTTTTAATTCAATGCTATAATATAGCGCCTATGTTATCACAAATTGTTGAGCGCTCCGTTATGCCAGTTACATCAGCCACGCAAAATTTATCCAGTCAAGCTACTACGATCACTCACCATCGTCCTCTAAACTTAGCCGACATCGATAGCCCAAACACGAAGCGGGTCATCGTTGGTATGTCAGGCGGTGTCGACTCTTCGGTATCAGCCGTACTTCTGCAGCAAGCAGGCTTTATCGTCGAAGGTCTGTTTATGAAAAACTGGGAAGAAGATGACGGCACCGAATACTGCACAGCTATGGACGATCTTGCAGATGCGCAAGCGGTCTGTGACAAAATCGGTATCAAATTGCACACTGCCAACTTTGCGATGGAATACTGGGATCGCGTGTTCGAACATTTTTTAGCTGAATATAAAGCCGGACGTACACCTAACCCCGATATTTTGTGCAATAAAGAGATCAAATTTAAAGCATTTCTAGACTATGCCTCTGATCCAAAATTTGGTCTTGGCGCTGATTATATCGCTACCGGTCATTACACGCGCCGCAGCGTAAATTATAAAAATAGCGCGGGTATGGAGGTAGCGCAGCTATTGCGCGGCCTTGATAATAATAAAGACCAAAGCTACTTTTTGCATGCGGTGGGCGGCGACAAAATCGCCAAAACCTTATTTCCAGTTGGTGAGTTAGAGAAGCCTGAAGTACGCCGCATCGCAGAAGAGCATGATTTAGTGACCGCGAAGAAAAAAGACTCAACCGGTATTTGCTTCATTGGTGAGCGCCGTTTTAAAGACTTTTTACAACAGTACTTGCCTGCTCAAAAAGGCGATATCATCACTGACGATGGACATGTTATCGGTCAGCATGATGGGCTAATGTACTACACCTTAGGTCAGCGCGGCGGTATCGGTATCGGCGGTGTAAAAGATCGTCCTGAGGAGCCTTGGTTTGTCCTTGCTAAAGATTTAGAGAAAAACCAGCTAATCGTTGGTCAAGGTCACGAGCATCCTATGCTGATGAGCAATGAGCTGCAAGCGTACAAACTCGACTGGGTCGATGGTCTTGCGCCAAAAGATAGCTTTAGCGCTGAGGGCTTACGCTGCATGGCAAAAACGCGTTATCGCCAGCCAGATCAGGCCTGCCGTGTGTTTGCGACAAATACTGACGGTAGCGAGGTGCGCGTGGTCTTTGATGAGCCGCAGCGCGCAGTGACGCCGGGTCAGTCTGCGGTGTTTTATATCGATGAGATGTGTTTGGGCGGCGGCGTGATTGCATCGATTGATGCGCCTTGCGGTTTTTAGATAGCATTTAATTTTTGACAAGCGGCAGTAGCAACCGTTACTGCTCCGCTTGTCATGTCGTCCGTTCGCGTTTGGATTATGATCCTCAATCGTTTTTGACTCCTCTCTCTATTCAATTTCTCCCAAATCTATTGACGTTGATATCTGTCTTTGACGTACTATTAATTCGTGGAAAATATCGCTGACACTCCCTTTTTTGCATCAGTTTTTGCTATAATTGCGCCACCAAAATTTACTGCTGTCGTAAGCAGTCATTCACTTTCTGTTCACTCAAAGGCGATACCATGACCCCACTTACCGCTCTCTCCCCAATCGATGGCCGTTATGCTTCAAAAGCTGACAGCTTACGTCCTTATCTTTCTGAGTTTGGTCTTATTAAAGCGCGTGTCACCGTTGAGATCCGCTGGTTGCAGTCGTTAGCAAATAATGATGCCATCGGTGAATTATCAGCATTTGATGCAGATACCAATGCCTTTTTGGATAGTATCGTTGATGATTTTAGTGAAAGTGACGCGCAGGTGATTAAAGATATTGAGGCGACAACTAATCACGACGTCAAAGCGGTTGAGTACTTTATCAAAGATAAGTTTCGCGGCAATCAGCAGTTAGAGGACAGCCTAGAGTTCATCCATTTTGCTTGTACCAGTGAAGATATTAACAATTTGTCTTATGCGCTTATGCTCAAAGACAGCCGCGAGCTTGTGGTTGCTAAAATGCAGCAAGTGACCGATAGCATCGTTGACTTGGCGATTACTCACGCTGATCAGCCCATGCTGTCACGCACGCACGGTCAAACTGCTAGCCCAACGACGCTAGGTAAAGAGATGGCCAATGTCGCTTATCGCTTAGCTCGTCAAATTAAGCAAATCGGTCAGGTTGAGCTACTCGGTAAAATCAATGGCGCAGTCGGTAACTACAATGCTCACCTATCAGCCTATCCAGAAGTCAACTGGCAAAGTCATGCTGAGCAGTTTATCAATCAAAGCTTAGAGCTGACTTTTAATCCTTATACGACTCAAATTGAGCCACATGATTATATCGCTGAATTGTTTGATGTGGTCAAACGTTTTAATACTATATTAATCGATTTTAACCGTGACATTTGGCAATATATTAGCTTAGGCTATTTTAAGCAGCGCCTAAAAGACGGCGAAGTCGGTTCATCTACCATGCCGCACAAGGTCAACCCGATTGACTTTGAAAACTCCGAAGGTAACTTGGGCGTGGCCAATGCCATGCTAGCGCACTTAGGGGAAAAGCTGCCTATCTCGCGTATGCAGCGTGATTTGTCAGATTCTACAGTACTGCGTAATATTGGTGTCGGCCTGGCGCAAAGTATGATTGCTTATGATGCGTGCCTAAAAGGTGTAGGCAAATTAGAGGTCAATCCTCAGCGTTTAAATGATGACTTGGAGCAAGCGCAAGAGGTACTTGCCGAGCCGATCCAAACGGTCATGCGCCGTTACCGTGTCGAAAACCCATACGAGAAGCTCAAAGCCTTGACTCGCGGTAATGCCATGACTCGTGAAGCCATGCTCACCTTTGTAGAGAGCGATGAGTTGGCTGCTGTCTCAGATAGCGACAAAGCAAGCCTGCGCGAGCTGACGCCAGCTACTTATACGGGTAACGCTGCTGAGCAAGCACGCGCTATTCAAGACTGGATAGCAAAGCTTTAAAGTTTGCTAAGGTGAATTGAATACCTTAAAGCAATAGAGATAAGGCACAATTGCCTCATCTCTATTTGTTCAAACTGGCTATACATTCGCCTAAGTCTATACAAAATAACAACCTTACTTTGCATGCTATGATGATCTTAAAAACTCATAGGTGATAAGTAAGGTTTTATTTTTTATCCTTTTTATCATCATCGTCATCACTGTCGCCTGGTATGATAGCCTTGCCGACCGCGACCGTGCCTTTGACCACGCCTTTGGTGGTTTTATAGGCAACTTTGGCAGGTACAGTGACAACTTTGTGGACACAAGCTTGTAGGACAAAGATACTTGCGATGATGACGATGAAATGCAACTTTTTCATAAACTTCCTATAATTTTAAGATAAGCCGATAGTCTTTGTATTAAGCTATCGAAAAGTCATCATAAACGATTAAAACTCTCCTATAAAGTCATCCTGACTATTAATTTTTCCTAATTTTTATATGGATTTACCAATGAGCGCTATACCCCTTTGTTTACCTGATAATATGACCCCTGAGCAATTCTTAAACGAGTATTGGCAAAAAAAGCCATTGCTGATCAAGCAAGGTCTGCCGCAACTAATCGGTATGTTTGAGCCAGAAGATATGCTCGGCCTAGCGCTTGAAGAAGAGGCCTCTGCCCGCCTGCTCACTCAAGCGGCAACTAAGCCAGTCGATGAGCCGCAGTGGCAACTCAAAAAAAGCCCCTTAAGCGAAACCGACTTTGACAACCTGCCAGCGCAGTGGACAGTCCTTGTGCAAAACCTTGAGCAATGGTCACCTGAGCTTGGGCAATTGTGGCAAGCGTTTGACTATATTCCGCAGTGGCAGCGTGATGACATTATGGTCTCTTACGCGCCTAAAGGCGGCTCGGTCGGCAAGCACTATGATGACTATGATGTGTTTTTGGCGCAAGGCTATGGCTCTCGCCGTTGGCAGCTCGGCAAGTTTTGTGATACAGATACCGAGTTTGTCGCAGATGAGCCGATTCGGGTATTTGACGATATGGGTCAGATTATCTTTGATGAGATACTAGAAGCGGGTGACGTGCTTTATGTGCCGCCCAAACTCTCGCATTTCGGCGTGGCGCAAGATGATTGTCTGACGTTTTCTTTTGGCTGCCGTCGTCCAAATTTGATGCAAATTATCGATGGCTTGGCTGATATCGCCACTAATGATAGCGATTTGTTTATTCCGCTGCTATTGCCGCAAGCACTACAGGCATCTGGCGCATTGCAATCAGAGAGTATCAGTGCGATCAAAGAGCAGCTCTTGCACATGCTACAGTCTGAGCGTGGTGACGATATCATTCGTCAGGCAGTATCTGAGGTCGTCAGCAAGCGTCAATATGACGCGCTCGTACCTGAGGAGACTCTAACGACCGATGAGCTCATGCAAGCCATAACGGAAGGCGCGACCTTGCAAGCAGATTACAGCAATCGGCTGCTCTATCATAAACATGCCGGTGAACTCATCCTGTACGCTAATGGTCAACGCCTAGATGGTCTAGATACTATTGCCAAACAGACATTGCAGCGCTTGGCAGATGGTGAAGCTTTGCAGGCGGATGATGTTGCAGACATCGATCCCGACGACTTAATGGAGTGGCTGGAGAACGGCTGGGTGTGGGTGAATATTGCTGATGATTTTTAACCTGCCTGGTTATAGCTACTATTGGCTAAAAGACTGCAGCACTTATTAAATGAGCTCTATTCAAAGAGGTACTGTCTCAGCAGTGTCGGCAGTGTAGAGAGAAATGTTACACTCAGTCACGAAAGTTATGCAGTTATACCGTGTACATATCTTATTGCTTGAACCATACTATTTTGGATACTATAAATAAATATGGAACAACACTAACTAGGAGTACTTTATGTCAAATCGTGATAAAACTGATGCAACAACCAAGATGGCACCTAACGATATTAATCAAGATGGCCTATCTGAAAAGGATCAACAACGTACTGACGATTCAGCTCTCGATATGATGCAAGGTATGCACGAGCATGAAGATCATGAAGATGAGAATGAATAAAACAGTTAAAAATTTAGCTTTTTATAGGTACTGATTATAGCTACTAAACTTACATAGCTTATAAAATTGCTAATAGACTATAAAATTAAAAAGCGCTTATCATATTGATAGGCGCTTTTTAGTGAGTAGATGGTATGCTCTGTATGAAAGCGAGACAAATTTTACAAAGCAGGAGGACGTCTCTCAGGTAGCTGATCCAAGGATTGGTTATATATAAATGCTGCTGCTAAGACGATAACAATAGGAACGATAAAGGCGGCATAATCAACTCTAGCAAATAAAAAAGCCCCGACTACCCCGCCGCCACAAAAGCAGTACCAAATAATGGCCTGAAAGCCTAAAGTGGGCTTACTAATAGCGCGTCCTGCCAGCCAATTACCGATAGCCGCGCCCATATCTGAGGTCAGTCCCGTCAGATGCGTGGTACGAATCACCGCGCCGCTATAAGTCGCTACCATGGCATTTTGTAATCCGCAAGCCATTGCCGCAGTGAGCTGACCTAGATAGGCATGCTGCTGATAGAGCCAGTAGCTCGCTATTAACAGGAGTGCTTCTAAATATAGCGCGCGTCCGTAACGCCGGCCTAATTTTAAAGAGTTTTGTCCGATGATAAAGCCGCTTAACACCGCGCCTATCAAAAAAGCGATTAAAGAAGCGCCAATGAATAAGACACTAGGACCATCAAAATGCGCGATGGCCGCCGAGAATAAACTTACATTACCCGTCACATGCGACACGGATAAATTGGTAAAACCCATAAGCGCCACACTGTTGACGCTGCCAGCACTGAACGCTAGCACCGCCCCGCCCCAGAGTATCCATTTCGGTAGTTTAGTTATCATAGCTCTCGCCTACGCGCTGATTCAAAACAGCTCATCATACACTAAAACACTGCCCATAAAAAAAGGCAGCCTATTCGCTGCCTTAATATAAGATAACCAGCACTATAATAGCTTTTTGGGGCTAGCTATTTAGGACGACACTCTAGCGCTAAGAGTAATGAACCAGCAGTAATCTACGTTATTTATCCGCTTCATCTAGCATCATCAGCTGCTCGCTGATTGCGACGGTGTTGAAACCTGCATCCACGAACATAATCTCGCCAGTGATACCCGATGCCCAAGGAGACAGTAAAAATAACGCAGCATTACCAACCTCCATCTGATTGATATTGCGCTGTAGAGGTGCGATTTTTTCGCTGATATCGAGCATCTTACGAAAAGACTTGATGCCACTAGCAGCAAGTGTACGGATAGGCCCTGCTGAGATAGCATTGACCCGAATACCCTCAGCGCCCATCGATGTTGCTAGATAGCGCACGCTCGCCTCTAAGCTGGCTTTTGCCATGCCCATGACATTGTAATTGGGTAGTACTGAGATGCTGCCTTCATAAGTTAGCGTCAACATGGAACCGTGACGCATCGCTAATAATTCGCGGGCGGCCTTAGCTAAAGCCACAAAGCTATAGCTTGAGATATCATGAGCGATTTGGCTGCCCTCGCGGGTGGTAGCGCTAACAAAATCGCCATCTAATTGCTCCATAGGGGCAAAGCCAATAGCATGCACCACCCCATCGATACCATCGCCCCAATGGTTTGTCACTTGCTCAAAGCAAGCAGCGATAGAGTCGTCAGAGGCGACATCGCATTCAAGGACTAAATCTGCTTCAAACTTCTCAGCAGCCATATCGACGCGTTTTTTGATTTTGTCATTAGGGTAAGTCAGAATTAATGAAGCACCTTCGCGGTGTAGTGCCTCAGCGATAGCCCAAGCAATAGAGAGTTTGCTGGCGATACCAGTAACGACAAAACGTTGGCCTTGAAGTAACATAATAGGTCCTTATAAAGCAGTTATAATTATCTAAATCTACGGGTTCTCATTATACACGAATCAATTTAAGTAAACAGTCGTAAACTTAAATACTGCTAGCGCAATCGACAGCGGTATGAAGTTGCGCTGATTTCAAGTATAATCACAACCCTTCCAAGCTTGCACTTTCTTCATAAATCCTCAGCCGCCCAACATAAACTGTCTTGGGCGCGAGAGGCTTTAGCGTTAAGCGATACCCACATTTTGGATGGCTGTCAAAATTATGAGTAATGACTCAACTCTAGCATCAAACTATCAAGAAACCATCGAATCTTATCGTCAACTGATAGAGTCGACTGGTGAAGACCTAGAACGTCCAGGCTTACAAGATACGCCTATGCGGGCAGCAAAGGCTTTTGCTCACCTGACCCAAGGCTATCATCAAAATTTAGCCGATGTCGTCAACGATGCGGTATTTCCATCGAGTAACCGGGAGCTGGTGTTGGTTCAGAATATAGAGTTTTATTCTCTATGTGAGCACCATATGCTGCCTTTTCATGGCCTTGCGCATATCGGCTATCTGCCTAACGGACAAGTGTTAGGGTTATCAAAGTTTGCGCGGATTGTAGATGTGTTTGCGCGTCGCCTGCAAATTCAAGAAAACCTCAGCGAGCAAGTGGCACAGGCTATTATGGATGTGACTGGCTGCCGCGGGGTGGCAGTGGTTATGGATGCCTCACACATGTGTATGATGATGCGCGGTGTCAATAAGCAGCACTCTACGACTCGTAGCACGGCTATGCTTGGCGAATATGTACATGATAACCAAGCACGTAATGAGTTTTTAAATGCGCTACCAGCGCGCAAGACAGCGTTTTAATTTGACTCTTCTTAATTTGTATTAAAAAAAAGGACGCTTAATTGCGTCCTTTTTCATATTAGATACCTCACACTAAACATCAAAGCTCAGCTTAGCTCGTTTTTACGTCATCAATCCACTGACCATAGCCTTCTGCTTCCATATCCGCTAAAGGAATAAAGCGCATCGCCGCTGAGTTCATACAATAGCGCTTGCCCGTTGGCGCAGGACCGTCATTAAAGACATGGCCGACGTGTGAATCTGCATAGCGACTACGAATCTCGGTACGAGTTGAGAAAAACCCTTTGTCTTCTTTTTCAACGACCATCTCTGGGCTCAGTGGCCGCGTAAAGCTTGGCCAACCAGTCCCAGACTTATACTGATCGCGAGAAGAATATAGCGGCTCACCTGAAACCACATCAACGTATAATCCGGGCTCTTTATTATCCCAATACTCATTATTAAAAGCGCGCTCAGTACCGTCCTCTTGCGTGACTTTATACTGTATGTCACTTAAAGACTGCTTGAGCTCTTCCTTGCTAGGCTTAACAAATGACGCAGGATTAAAGCCTGAGTTTGCAGTTGTCGTTGAGCTCATTGTCTGGGTATTATTTATAGTAACTTCGCTATCTTTGGGCTTAAACTGACTAAAATCTAGCTCATAGTCCTTGCCATAGACGCTCTCGATAAACTGATAGCGACCTGAATTAAAGGTATAAGCCTTATAACGTAGTGGATTTTTCTTATAGTAGTCCTGATGATACTCTTCAGCAGGATAAAAAGTACTCGCCGGTACAATCTCTATCACTACTGGCTTATCGTACACACCGGAGGCTTGCAGATCTTTTTTAGCCGCTTCTGCTATTTGTTTCTCTTTTTGGTTATGATAAAAAATAGCCGGACGATACTGCGTGCCTCTATCGACAAACTGACCTTGATCGTCAGTAGGGTCAGCGATACGCCATAAGGCTTGTACGATACCATTGTAGGTTATCTTAGTAGGGTCATAATAGACCTGAGCAGCTTCAGTATGCCCTGTACCTCCCGCTGATACCGCATTATAGGTTGGGTTATCAGTCTGTCCACCACTATAGCCTGAGACAACTTCTACGACGCCAGGGATCTTTTCATAACCAGCCTCTACGCACCAAAAACAACCACCCGCTACCGTCGCTACTGCTAGATTGGGATCTGTAGGGGCATAAGGATTGTCAGCATTAGGGTTTTTTATACTAGTGCTGTTTTCTGTGGAGGCGCAGCCTGCTAACAGAGCGCTACTGGCTAACACCGCCATACTCATAACTTTAATTTGACGTTGAAAACTCATAAAACGCTCCTAACCGTTTTGTTTGCTACCTTCTTTGAATACTATAGCCTTATTACACTATAGTAACGCTCAAGCATGACAAAAATACTTTATTCTTGTTATATATTTATTATTTATAGTTTCTACATAGTCAACGACTTCGATTCACATCTATTAAATGACTGAAAAGCGTTAGCTTTCAATAGAAAAAGAGCCTATTACCTTACGGTGATAGACTCTAGTTATACTAATAACCAATAGTTTTAAATAATATCGACCATAAGGTCAGTTAAGCGCTTTTTTTATCTTGAGTATCATTATTGGGTCGATCTTCACTCGCGGTTTGAATTTTTTGTAAGATCTTCTTGATACCCGCCGGTGGCATATAAGTGGGTACTGCATAAGTATCGCTGACTTCTTTGGCAGCAGCTTTGGCAATATCGTCATAATCTGTCTTTTTCATACCTTTAACGGTAGGATCAATGCCGACAGTTTTGATAAGTTCACGGACTTGCTCGATAAAGTAATTGGCCAGCTCTTTATCGGTTTTAGTCGCTTGAGCGCTTTCAACGATGCCTGTTTTTCTAGCGAGTTTCGCCAATCTTTTCTCTGATCCTTTACGGTTGACTTCTAACACATAAGGCAAAACGATTGCGTTAGCGCGGCCGTGAGGGATACTGTAATGCGCGCCCAATTGGTGAGCGATCGCATGCACATAACCTAAACCAGCTTTATTAAAGGCGATACCGCCATAATGTGCAGCTATCCCCATCTCTTCGCGAGCCTGCAGGTCTTCCCCATTTTCATAGGCGATTGGCAGATACTGCATCACCGCTTTGGTGGCAGAAGCGGCATAATAGTCGGTCTCAACGCTAGCATTAGCGCTCATCCACGCCTCTAAGGCATGAGTCAAAACGTCAATACCAGTATCCGCAGTAATATGCTTAGGCATCCCTTTCATAATCACAGGATCGATAGCGGCGGCTAATGGAATCATTTTAGGATCGATTGATAGCGCTTTTTGATGCGTGTCGTTGTCCGATACTACTGCGCCAAGCGTCGCTTCTGAACCGGTACCGGCAGTCGTTGGAATACAGTACAGCGGCACTCCTTTCTTTCTTGCCTTAAGGATACCGATAAGCTTTTGCGGCTTACAGTTATTGCCTTGTGACATTGCGATCATCTTCGCTGCATCAATAACTGAGCCGCCGCCAATAGCGATTATCGCATCGCACTTAGCGTTGACCGTTTGGCTTAGACCTTCTTCTACGACGGCAAAAGTAGGGTCTGGAGTGATGCCATCATAAACCTGATAGCGGATATTATGCTGATCTAAATAGTCAGTAACTTTGGCCGGGATACCAAGCTTATTGAGTACGGCATCGGTTACGATAAAGACGTTAGTGCCGCCTTCATTGATGACCATATCGCACAGCTCATTACAAGCGTCTTCACCGACGAATAACAGAGGTCTAGGTAGCGGAATAAGGTGCGAGAATACTTTTAGTGCTTTAGCACGCGTTTTTGCGACAGCTAAGTAGCCGGCATGTTGTAATTTGTCGTTGTTCATGAGTTTTGCAAGAGGAGAGTTTGTAGCGGGCATAGAAATATCCTTTTCAATAATGCGGCGGTAAATAAAACAAACACCAAACGACTGTTTGTATGAATTGTACCACTGTCATTTTATATATATTGCGATAATTATGAACTCATATGTTCTAGTCAATATTTAGTCGTGGCAGCGTCTAAACTTTGGTAATCATCATGAGCGCATAACAGTCGATATTAAGCATCAAAAACAAATAAACAATAACTAGAGCTCAGCACAGAGGTCTTGCTTGCCAAACTTTCTTTTAATAACAGATGGTATTAACAGATGGTCTTTATCCTATATAACACTGGCCTGCAATAAGCGCTGAGAATACCGATGCTGCGGATGGTTAAATAGCTCCTCTGTTGCACCTGCCTCTACGCAAACGCCTTGTTTGAGTACCATAGTATACTGACACAGCGCCCGCACGACTTTTAGGTCATGGCTGATAAACACATAGCTGATATTAAACTTAGCTTGTATCTCGCGTAGTAGCGTCACAACCGTCACTTGCGTGGTGCTATCAAGCGCTGAGGTCGGCTCATCAAGTATCAATAAACTTGGCCGCATCACAAGCGCTCTTGCCAACGCGACCCGCTGGCGCTGACCGCCCGATAACTCATGCGGATAACGATGAATAAAATCAGCGGGTAGATGTACCGTTTCTAGGCTCTCTAACACGGCTTGCTGACGCGCAGCCTGAGTGACGCCTTGCACCAGCAACCCCTCTTCGACCACCTGCATCACCGTCATACGCGGATTAATACTAGCAAAAGGATCTTGAAAGACCATTTGAATCTGCGAGCGAAACTGACGTAATTCGCTACTACTCAAGGCGAAAAGATCCTGACCGTCGATGAGCACTTGTCCGCGCACGCGCGCTTGATTGCTCAGTAGTTTGCTCAGCGCCAAGGCAATAGTGGTCTTACCAGACCCCGACTCGCCAACGATACCCAAAGCTTGACCAGCTGATAAGCTCAGGTCGACTGATTTTACTGCTTCGAACCAGCGCTTAGTGCCGCCAAATAGGTTTTTTTCTATCGGAAAATCCACTTGTAGCTTATTGACTACTAAGACTCGCTCGTCAGTGGCGGTTTCATTGGTAATCGTTAGTGCTGAGCCAAAATTTTGCTGCATCAGTGTGCGAGTATAGTCCGCTTTTGGCTGCGCAAAGATAGCAGCAGTTTTGCCTTGTTCAATCGTCTGACCTTGGCGCATAACGATAATCTCATCGCTATAGCGTTTGACTAAATTTAGGTCATGGCTGATCAAAATCATCGCCATATCTCGCTCAGACTTTAGGCTATTTAGTAGTGCTAATATCTCGTGCTGCAAAGTCACATCAAGCGCGGTAGTTGGCTCATCAGCAATCAAAATGTCAGGCTGCTGTGCTAATGCCATCGCAATCATTACCCGCTGGCGCTGACCGCCTGATAGCTCGTGCGGATAGCGGTTGAGCTTATCAATAGGATCAATGATATTGACATCTTCTAACAGTTGGATAGTATGCTTGCGCCACTGCGGCTTTGCGATACCGTTTAGGCGCAGCGATTCGGCGATTTGCTTGGCGACGGTATGTAGCGGATTCAGCGCAGTCATCGGCTCTTGAAATATCATGCCGATGCGCTGACCACGAATGGATCTGAGCGCTCTGTTTTGCGCCTTATCTTTACCTTGGTTATTGGTAATGGGTAGCTGCGTTCTTCCATCGAGCAAGACCTGGCCACTGACGCTTAGGCTATTTGGCAGTAATCCTAACAGTGCTAGGCTGGCGATTGATTTGCCTGAGCCCGACTCACCAACGATAGCGAGCGTCTGGCTTTGATGCAGCTGATAAGATAAATTATCGACTAATATGGCTTTGTTATCCGCCGTGATAGTCATATCTGTAACGCTTAGAACACATGGGTTTTGCTTAGTATTATCAGTCATATCAGCTGCGCCTTGGGTCAAAGGCATCACGTAACGCTTCGCCAATAAAGATAAGCAAGGATAAAATAAAGGTTAAACTAAAGAACCCTGATAACGCAAGCCAAGGCGCATCGAGATTGTTTTTGCCTTGTACCATCAGCTCCCCTAATGACGGTGAGCCGGGCGGTAATCCGTAACCTAAGAAATCAAGCGCAGTTAGTGCAATGATATTGGCGGTTAAGATAAACGGCAACTGCGAAAGACTGGAGGCTAAAGCGTTAGGCAAAATATGTTTGCGCATGATTTGGCTGTCAGAGACCCCTAAATTACGCGCCGCCCGTACATAATCAAAATTACGCGCCCGCAAAAACTCAGCACGCACCAAACCGACCAAACCCATCCAACCAAACAATAACATCAAAGCAAACAGCACATAGACACTAGGGCTAAACAGGCTGACCAAAATGATAATCATAAATAGCTGCGGCATCCCGCCCCACACTTCCATAAAGCGCTGACCTGCTAGATCTACCCAGCCGCCATAGTAGCCTTGAATTGCGCCGACGATAATGCCTATTAGTGCTCCAGCTAAAGTCAACGCTATACCAAATAACAGAGAAACCCGCATACCATAGAGAATGCGCGCGAGCACATCGCGCCCTTGATCGTCAGTGCCGAGCCAGTTCTGAGCGTTAGGTGCAGCAGGATAAGGAAGACCCAATTCTACATTTGGCGTCTGATCGGCAAAAGGAATAATCGGCATCACATAAAAGCCTTTGTCCTCAATCAGCGCTTGTACCGCAGGATCTTTATAGTTAGCTTCAGTCTCAAATACACCGCCAAAAGTAGTCTCAGGATAAGCTGTCAATACAGGCACATAGTAGTCACCGTCATAACTGACCAGTAGTGGTTTGTCATTGGCAATAACATTAGCAGCCATACAGAGGATGAACACTAAGCTGAAAATAATAAGAGAGATTAAACCTAAGCGATTACTACGAAAGCGATCGAGCCGCGCCTGCCAAATCGGATTTAGGCGTTTGGCTTTTGATTTAGTTAAAGCAGGTGGCGGCGTAGCAGTAGAATAATTAGACATTAGCGACCCTCAAAATCAATACGAGGGTCTATTAGATGATAGCTCAGATCACTGATAAGCTGTAATAATAAACCAAGTAAAGTAAAGATAAACAGCGTGCCAAATATCACTGGATAGTCGCGCTGCTGAATGGCTTCAAAGCCAAGCAGGCCCAGTCCATCAAGTTTAAAGATAATCTCAATAAGAAAGTTACCGGCAAAGAAAATACCGACGATAGCGGCCGGAATACCAGCTATGACAATCAGCATGGCATTACGAAAGACATGACCGTAGAGCACTTGACGCTCCCCTAAGCCTTTAGCGCGTGCGGTCAACACGTACTGCTTGCTCAGCTCCTCTAAAAAGCTAAATTTAGTCAAGTAAGTCAAACCGGCAAAGCCGCCGACGGTACTCGCTAGTAAAGGTAAAGCTAAATGCCAAAAGTAATCTTTTATTTTACCTAAAGTGCTCAGCTGATCGAAATTCTCTGAGGTCAGCCCTTGTAGCGGAAAGATATTAAAGTAACTACCGCCCGCAAAAAACACCAATAATATTACCGCAAATACAAATACCGGTATCGCATGACCAACTGCTAATAGCATCGCTGTCGCTTTATCTACCGCCGAGCCGTGATGCATGGCTTTATGAACCCCTAATGGTATGGCAATCATGTAGATCAGCAGTGTGCTCCACAGTCCTAAGGAGATGGAAACAGGGAGTTTTTCGATAATGAGGTCAGTTACCGTCTGCCCTTTAAAGAACGACTCGCCAAAATCTAATTGAGCATAGTTTTTTAGCATAATCCAAAAGCGCTCAGGCGCGGATTTATCAAAGCCATATTGCGCATTAATCGCAGCGACCATCTCCTCAGATAATCCGCGCGTACCTTGATAAGTGCTGGTATTACCGCCAGAGCCGCCTGCGCCTACGCTACTATTAACCGCGCTATCTTTTGCGCCTTGTTCAATGAGAGCCAGTTGCTGCTCGACAGGACCACCAGGTGCGGCCTGTACAATCACAAAGTTCGCCAATAAAATCAAGAAAAGCGTCGGTAATATCAGTAGTAGTCTCTTTAAGATATAACGACCCATGATGACGACTTCCTTGCAAAGGTAAAATAGCAGACAACAGTCAGCGGACAAGTGAGGTAAGAGGTAGTGCTGTGCGAGTGTTAGAAGTTATCCTTAAGCTCTCGTAGCGCTGTAAACACCGTTAAGCGCTCTTCATTGTCAATATTCGTTTTGGCTTTTACGCCTGCAATGACGCTAGGCTCATGCGCTCGCAAAAACACATTGACCTCGCGTTCATGCTCCAAAGTGACCGGTAGCGTACATAGTCCTTGCTGCGTCTGACTCTCTGCTCGCTCTAAAGCTTGCTGCATCGCCATATTACCCGGCTCAATAGACAGCCCAAAACGCAGATTGTTAGCCGTATATTCATGGGCAGGATACAATAACGTATCGGCAGGCAGACTGTTTAGACGTTTGAAACTCTCGTAAAGCTGCTCGATAGTACCGGTAAAGACACGACCGCAGCCTGCACTAAACAGCGTATCACCGCAAAAGCAGTGCTTTTGACCGTCGATATCCAACACATAAGCCATGTGACTTGCCGTATGCCCGGGGATATCCCAGACTTGTGCTGAGCAGCCCCAAGCACTGACCGTGCTGCCGTCTTTTATCGTTTGATCTTCCTCAACGCCATGCTCGCTATGGCCGACGATATGCGTCATCGGGAAGTGCTCTTGTAGCTCCATTACGCCGCCGACATGATCAAAGTGATGATGTGTGGTCCAGATAGAGGTCATCTCTAAGTCATGCTCTTCCATATAGTCCGCGACAGGCTGCGCTTGGCCGGGATCAATAACGATAGCTTGCTTGTTATTTTTATTGATTAATGTCCAAATATAATTATCGTTAAATGCTTTTATTGGAATAATTTGACTACTCATATCGAACCCTTATTGGTTAACACTGGTTTTACGTATTGATCTTAAATGTGCGCTTATATGACTGTTATTCACGGTTAATTGACGTTTATCGTCTTAGCTTACCGCTTTCACTTGCTGCTGAATTTAGCGTTTTAAATAATCATTAACTTTCGCTTCCGCCTTTTTGTCCACCCACCAGTAGTCGATACCAACCGCATTGGTCGGCAAAGTCGTATGGCGATACTGATTCCAGTACGCCACATTAGTGCCAGATTTGCCGTATAGTGGGACTAAATAGTGACCTGCACGCAGTAAGCGATCGAGCACTTTGGTATAAAGTACAATCTCCTCACGACTCTCAGCATCGCCAAGGGCTTCTACGACTGTATCTATCGCCGAGTTTTTGATGCCGATCGTATTGCGATTACCGACTTCATCAGCAGCCGCGCTGCCCCAAAAGGCGGCTTGCTCCGCGCCCGGTGATAAGCTTTGCGCGAACACATCGGTCGTCATATCATAATCATAACGACGCGTGCGCTCATAGTACTGCGGCCCATCGACTTGACGCAGATTTGCCGCAAATCCTAAGCGCTCAATATTACGAATATAAGGCAGCAGTACTCGGCCTAGCGTATCGCCTGTCATCAAAATCTCAATTTGCGCGCGCTCGCCATTTGGCTGATACAGCTGCATGTCTTGATAATAAAATCCAGCATCGAGTAGTAACTGCCTTGCCTTGAGTAAACTCTCCCGGTTAAAGCCGTTACCATCGCTCTTAGGTAGCTGCCAATCGCTAAGCACTCCTTGACGCTGCCTAGGCTCTAAATCACTGAGTAGTGGCGTCAGTACTGCCATCTCATCAGCAGCTGGCGTACCAGTCGCCGCCAGCTCTGAGCCATAAAAAAAACTCTGCAAGCGCTCATACTGGCCATGAAATAAAGTCTTGTTCATCCATTCAAAGTCATATGCTAGACTGAGCGCTTCACGGACGCGAATATCTTGAAACAAAGGCCTGCGCATATTCATCACGAGCCCCTGCATCGGTACAGGGTTTTGACTACTTATCGACTCTTTGATAATCATTCCTGCTTTTACGGCAGGGAAGTTATAGCCTGTTGCCCAATTCGAGGCTTTGTTTTCGGGACGAAAGCGATATTGTCCAGATTTAAAGCCTTCAAAGGCAATCTCATCGCTTTGATAATAGACGAACTTAATCATATCGAAGTTATAGCGGCCGCGATTTACCGCCAGATCACGGCCCCAATAATTTGGATCGCGCACATAGCTGACCGAACGCCCCGCCTCGACACGGCCTAATTTATATGGGCCACTGCCCATCAAAGGCGTTAAGCTTATCTTTTCAAAATCGGCATCAATAGAGGTTTTGGCAAAGATAGGAAACTGGCCAACGGTTAGCAAAATCTCTTTGTTGTCACTGGAGGTAAAGACGAACTTCACTTTATGTTTATCAAGGATTTGTACTTCTCTAATATCGCCTAAATAGCTGCGAATATACATCGGGCCTTTGCTGAGTATCGCCTCATAAGTCGCTTTGACATCACTGCTAGTGACTGGCGTACCATCCCAAAACTTGGCTTTAGGATTGAGATGATAAATGATCCAGCTGGCATCATCAGTATCGTAAGTCACGCCTGTGGCCAGCTGAGGATACATGGTAAAGGCTTCATTCAGTGAGCCAGTCATCAAGGTATCGTACAGATAATCCGTGCCGACCATTGCCACGCCCGTCGTCATCCACTTATTGGCCGCGTTAAAAGTGCCGCGAGCATCGAGCGATAGCGTACCACCCTTTGGCGCATCAGGATTGGCGTACGGCATGTATGGGGTGTCGATGTATTCAGCGCTACTATTATGTCCAAGCGCTGACGTGGTAACCACCTCGGCTTGACTGCTAGAGGCGTAGCAAAGCAGTAGGCTCAAAGTAGCGGCCTTATAAGACTTGTATAATATAGCTTGTATCGGAGCGTTATTGATCATAGCTTGTCTATCATTATGGGCGCTATCGGCGCTTTTTATCAAAGCAGACTTTTACAGTAGCCTAATTCTAGCGGTGATGCGAAATCTAATCATACCAAACTTCGCTTTTTTAACCTAATCAAAAGCGTAGATGTGTTTTGCTACTTTTTAAATATCGCCCTTAAAAATAATTTCAGTACCTTCTATACCCGCTTAGCTACTCCCGCTCAGCTATTCTCGCTCAGCTATTCCCACTTATCAAAAAACGCCACTTATTCAGCGGCGTCTTTTGATTATAGCTATTTTTGCCTGCAAGGGGCGATACAGCAATTAGGCATACTTTTTTTCAAAATCTTGCATAAAGTCAACAAGCTGCTCTACCCACTCAAGCGTTACCGCGTTATAGATACTAGCGCGCATACCGCCGACGTCGCGATGGCCCTTTAGATGTAGCAAGCCTGCTTTTTCTGACTCTTCTAAAAACACTTTATCTAAGCTATCATCTGCCAAGGTAAAAGGCACGTTCATAATCGAGCGATATTGTTTGGCAACCGGATTATTATAAAAATCACTATCATCGATTGTCTGGTATAGCAGATCCGCCTTTTTCTGATTGATTTTGCCGATAGCTTCAACGCCGCCTTGCTCTTCTAACCAGTCGAATACTAGACCCGCTAGATACCATGAATACGTCGCTGGCGTGTTAGACATCGACTCTTTTTCAGCCTGATGCGTATAGTTCATCAGCAGCGGGCACCAATCGCTGGCTTGGTTTAGTAAATCTTCACGGATAATAACGATAACAAGACCTGCTGGACCGATGTTTTTTTGTGCGCCGGCGTAAATCATACCAAATTTGGAGACATCAATCGGCTGCGATAAAATATTCGATGACATATCTACGATGAGCGGCACATCAACCTTTGGCGGCTCAAATATTTGCAAGCCATGAATGGTCTCATTAGCGCAGTAATGAAAATACTTGGCATCATCACTTAGGTTCCACTCATCAGACGCAGGTACGTCCGTAAAATTGCTTTGTTTGCCACTAGCGACCACATTAACCTCACCAAGACCTAGCTTAGCGTAGCGCTTAGCTTCTTTAATGGCCTTATCTGACCACGTCCCAGTCGAGAGATAATCAGCGCGGCCATTGTTTAATAGGTTTAAAGGAATAGCCGAGAACTGCAGGCTTGCGCCGCCCTGCAAAAACAGCACTTTATAGTTATCAGGTATGTCCATCAGCGAGCGTAATTTACTTTCCGCTTTTTCAGTGATAGCGATATATTCTTTACTACGGTGGCTGACCTCCATCACCGAGACACCGCGACCCTGCCAATCGAGCATCTCGCTTTGCGCGCGCTGTAGAACCTCAGTAGGAATAGTAGCAGGGCCTGCAGAAAAGTTGGGAGTTCGATGTGGAGCAGTATGTTCAGACATAATAAGAATTCCAAGCAGTAACAAAGAAATAGAGAAAAAGTTAAGTATAAATTTTAGAACCGCGTAAAGCTATTTTGAGCTAAATGATATAGCAATCAAAAACAATGAATTAATTGGAGATCTGCTGCCAAAACTCCCGCTTAAGTAGACTGTCTTCAAGCATCGTCTCTAAGCTAGGCGTCGTCGCAAATTTAGGATGAGACAAACCGTCGGGCAAAGCGGTCAATACAGCCACCTGAATATCTTCACTCTGTGCAATCTTGAAAATATAACCAGCAAGGCTAGCATTGGCCAGCTCAGCGGTGTCCATACCCGCACATATCGGAAATGAGCTCGTCTCACAGTCTAATGATAGGGCCTGAGTGATGTTTTGCCAGAGCTTTTGACTGTCATTATCGAGCGCCTGAATATCAACTAGCAGTACCCAGTCCCCGTAACGAGCGCCTTGCAAATCAAAGGGCGCTATTTTCTCAGAGTTAGCAGGGGCTAAGTTAGGAGTATGGCTCGCAGTATCAACTTGCTCAGTACTAGCTGATTCAGAGAAGCTATTTAAATTGTTAAAGTTGTAAGACTTGTTGCTAGCATTTGAACTTTCATTATTATTAGCAACATCAACATCAAAGCTGTCATTATCGAAGCTATTCATTTTTACTTGATCAGTAGCTAATACTTCATCATCTGAAGCAACTGGCGCAGTCGTAGTGTGTCTATCTATTGGATCACCACCTCGCACCTCTGGTCTAACTTGTTCGTCTGATACCGGCTGCTGCCCAGTTAATGAATCGGGTGCTTGTATACCACCTGCGCTCTCAGTGATATCGCTTATTTTTAGCGTTGGTGAGTCTGGCCGCACCCATTGTCCGATACCCATCATCGCCAAAATCTGTCGCTGCTGAGCTTGCTGCTGGCGAGCTAAAAGCTCTGAGCTTTGACGCTGCTCAGTAGGTAATGAAGTCGTTTGGCTATCACTCATTTAGATGGTTTACCCTACTCATTTAGACTCAATATCGTAGCTTTTAAGCGAGCAGGATGCAAGCTACTCACCTAGCTATTTTATTAGTTACTGATGGCGCTGACCCAAAATTTTGACCCAAAAAAAACCCTCTAGCAGGGCAGGTAAATCGAACAGCAAATCAATAACAGTCAAATTTTAGACAAAAAAAAGCGACTCCATCAGCACATCCTCGGCACACAATGAATCTAATACCGTTGCTACCTTCCGGTCCTGGCGGGGTTCATAGAACACTGTTGCGAGGCTACCAATGGAGCCACCAGTTGCAAATTATACTTACTTTTTTCTATTTTACAACCCCTAACGCTACAAACGATAGCTTTTCACGCCAAAGTGAATTGGGCTTAGATATTATCGCCATTTTAACGCTGCTAGAAAGCAGTAAGGTTGTGACAAAACACTTATATTATTTATTATCAGATTTGTTATGTTGGGGCGTGTTGAACATTCACAAATGCGCACTGCTGATAGCTAAAATAGTTCTAGTCGTCGTTAAAATTGCAGGTAATGCTTATTGCATTGGATAGCTGATTTTATTTAAACAGTCGCAACGACTAGGGCGATTTTAGCATCAGCCCTCACGACAACAACAGGGACAGGACTATTTTTTGCCGCTTTATTGATAAAAATAGACGCTTAGAACAACTAAACTTACCATTTTTATCTGCAAATCGCCTAAAAAATAGTCTCTGTCAGTGCCATGGTCGAATGTTCAACACGCCCTAATAACCTCTAAAAAAACTATTAAATTATATGCTTTTAAAAACTATTCATATAAGGAGTTACGATGAAAGACTTAACGAATAAACTGGCTTTCATGACTGGCAGTGCTTTTTTATTGAGTGCAGCAATGAGTACCGCCCACGCTGAACCCTCCGGTTATGATCAGCTTACCTTTGAGACGCAAGTTAAAGAAGACATTGCCAATGACGAAGTGCGCGCAAGCCTGTATAAAAAGGCACAAGCGAGCGATGCTAAGGCTTTGGCTACAACATTGAACACGTCAATCAATAGAGCACTGGCGATTGCTAAGCGCTACCCTAGCGTTACCGTCAGTACTGGCCAGCAGCGCACTTATCCGCGTTACGACAAAAACGACAAAATCATCGGCTGGACTGGTCAAGCTAATATCGATCTAAAAAGTACCGACTTCACCGCAACAAGCCAGCTTATTGCAGACTTGCAAGAAACCTTAGTGATGAATAATCTAAACTTTGGTGTCTCAGAAAGTAAAAAAGATGCGCTAGAGCAAAAACTGATGACGGAAGCGTCTCGCGCTTTTCAGCAACAGGCCAAAAACCTCACTCGTGCTTGGGATGCGCGCGGTTATCGCGTGGTCAGCGTCAACCTCAATGCTGGCAACACCGACTACCCACGTCCAATGTATAGCAGCATGCGCGCCGCTGATGCTGAGTCTTCGGTACCAAGTCAAAATTTTGAATCAGGTAATAGTACCGTCTCTGTTACCGCTAACGGTACTATCGAGCTGACTAAGTAGCTAGTAAAAAATGCTAAGCCATAGACTTTGTGGCACCCGCAGCGCGTTCGATCAGCTGATCTATGGGTGCATCTGGACTGAGCGTACCAAACGCCAGTCCGTGCGCGCCGCCCAAACGTGAGCGGCAAAACTCTGCTGCTATGTCTTTATTTTCTGTATTTAGCAGGATACAAGCTTGCAGCATCAACGCCAAGCGCTCGATGACGTAGCGGCTTCTAAACTCTAATGTCTCTACCTCTTCAAAATAACTTGCTAGTTGCCCAAGCTCTTTATCAAAATAACTGTCTTTACCAGCCGCACTTTGCAGCTCAGTAAACAACGCCTCACGAGTAGCCGGCTCTTTATTTAAGGCACGTAGCACATCTAAGCACTGGATATTGCCGCTACCTTCCCAAATTGAGTTGAGCGGTGCCTGACGATAAAGTCTCGGCATAATATTTTCTTCGACATAACCAATACCGCCGAGACACTCTTGTGCCTCGTTGACTAACACGGGCGTACGCTTACATATCCAATATTTGCCAATGGCAGTGGCGATGCGAGCCAGCGCAGCCTCATGTGAGTCGGTCTCAAGCAGACTAATGGCGCGCGCCACTCTCATAGTCAAGGCCAATGCCGCATCAGACTCCAATACCAAGTCAGCAAGCACATTGCGCATAAGCGGTTGATTGATTAGTAAATCACCAAAAGCCTCACGTCCAGAAGTATGGTGAATCGCCTGCACGACCGCTTGCCGCATTTGCGCGGCTGACCCTATCATACAATCGAGCCGCGTTAAGGCTACCATCTCAATGATAGTGGCAACACCTCTGCCCTCTACTCCTACTAATTCGCCAAAAGCACCGGCAAACTCTACCTCGGAGGAAGCATTCGACCAGTCGCCAAGCTTGTCTTTTAAACGCTGAATCCGTACGGCATTGAGCGTGCCATCAGGGCGAAACCTTGGTACTAAAAAGCAGCTAAGCCCGTTTTCAGACTGCGCGAGTACTAAATGAGCGTCAGACATAGGCGCAGAATAAAACCATTTATGCCCAATGATTTGGTAACTATCATCGCTTTGCTTGACAGCTTTGGTGCTGTTGCGCCGTAAGTCAGAACCGCCTTGCTTTTCAGTCATCCCCATGCCAATTGTACAGCCGCTCTTTTGCTCCATAGGTAAGCTACGAGGATCATATTCTGTCGATAGCAGTTTTGGTATCCACTTTTCAGCGAGCCTTGTGTTATGACGCAAAGCCGGAATCGCGGCGTAAGTCATCGACATCGGACAGCCAAAACCGGCTTCTGCTTGTGAGCCTAAATACATAATGGCCGCTCGCGCCACATGCGCACTTTGGCGACTCTCGTTACGCCAAGCAAAATTACTCATGCCATAATATACGCCCGCTGTCATTAGCTCATGATAAGCAGGATGAAACTCGACGTCGTCTATACGGTGACCATAGCGATCAAAGGGGCGAAATTTAGGAGGGTTTTCATTGGCAGCAAAGCCTTTGTCTACCATATCACCACCAGTACGGGCGCCAAACTCGCTCAGATGATCGCTTGCCCATGACGCGCCTTCGCGAATGACAGCTTCTTTTAGCGCATCATCGGTCTCCCAAGCGTTATAATTCGCTAAAGCAGTAGGTTGATTATTGACTTCATGGGTGCTGAATTGATGGGTCGTTGACATCTGCTCGGTATTTTTCATAGCAATCCTTCATAATATTTGGCTAACTATCCTTGTTACTTATCACTTATCTTACTGAATGCTTATAATGTCCTGTATTTGATTATAATAAACAACTTAATAATAAATGACTAAACCCAGAGTATTACATATGAAATCATATATTGTCAAAGAATGTAATTACCAATGGCCAGCCGCTCGCCCTCTCATTTTGCGTTTACTGACAGTGGCTGACAGGGAGACGCTGAGCATAGCGGAGATCATTCGTGCAGGCAGGCTGTTTGCGATCAAGGAAAACAATATACGAGTGACTATGGCTCGTTTGACGCAAGCGGAATTGGTAGAGGCGGTGGATGCTGCTGTTTATCGCTTAGGCCCAAAAGCTAAGAAGTTAGGCGCTGACGTTGCCGCTTGGGAGCACGCGGATAAGCGCGTTACAGCATGGGATAGCTCATGGATAGCGGTCACTACCGGCGGGCTGCCGCGTAGCGATCGCAAAATACTGCGCGCCCGTATGAGAGCGCTTTCCTTATTAGGCTTTCGTGAGCTAGATGCTGGGCTTTATATTCGTCCTAATAACTTGAGCGGCGGTGTTGAAGGGATAAGGTCACGGCTATTCGATTTGCAACTAGAGCCTGAAGCTGCAGTGTTTCAAGCCAGCCACTTTGATAAAGATAGACAAAAGAAGTCACTTGGCCTGTGGGCGCAGATGCAACTCGAAGCACACTATAACAAAGTATCAAATCAGCTGAGCGACTGGCAGAAGACTCAGCATAGTCTCGATAATGAAACGGCGCTGCGTGACGCTTATCTTCTTGGCGATTTTGCTATTCGCAATGTCGTTTTTGATCCTTTATTGCCCGCACCTTTAGTCGAAGAATCAGCCCGGCAGCGATTTTTTGATACTGTGCGTCAGTTTAATGCAGAAGGCCGCAAGCTTTGGTATGCTTTTTTTACTAAAGTAAATTAGCACATTACTAGTCAATATGATAGTCCAGCCTACTTAGTTAATATAAGCTCATAAGTATTACTCTTGCTCAGCCTGCCAAGCACTCATTCCGCCAAGATAAATATCGAGATACTTGAAACCTTTGCTTGCTAGCCACCCTGCCGCGACTGTCGCTCGCTGACCACTAGCACACATCAAGGTATAATGCTCCTGTGGGTCAAGATCACGCCAACGCTCGTTCAGATGACCGACATAGATATGCTCAGAATCATCTATCGCAGCTTCGTTTCTCTCATTAACATCTCTGACATCAAGTAATGTCCAAGCCTTGCTAGCTTTAGTATTAGCATGACCTTCAAGACGCGATTTGACTTCCTCGGTCGTTATCATCGGCGTCTGCTCCATACTCTTGCCTTGTTTGGCAGCGGAAATGACACCGACATAACCGCCTATAATATTATCCAAAGCAATTCTCACAAGATGCGTCATCGCCGTCGCTAGCTGTTCCTCATCCGAGGCAATCAGCGCTATGCTCTCGCCCTCAGCGATGAACCAACCTGCAAAAGCAGAAATCATCCCAACAGGTAGACTCATAGAACCCGGTAGATGGCCAGCCGCATAAGCAAGCGGCTCGCGAATATCTATCAGGTGATCGGCTTCAGAGCTGCTGATTTCGTCAAGCGACAAATTGACGGGGCGCATAATGCGCGGCGCGGCATCGCCTCCATCCATGTTAAGGCGTTCCATGAGCTTAAAATAAGGCGGTTGGTAATGATTCTCGTTAATCTTCGCTTGGATAAACTCATCTCGGCTCTCGATTTGTAGCCTTGGGTTATTTAATCTCTCATGGCCGACACTTGAGAACTCACGATCTGCCATGCCTGAGCCACAAACCGAACCGGCACCGTGAGCTGGATAGATCATCGCCTGATCGCCTAAGGCTAGGATTTTTTGTAGCGAATCATAAAGCAGACCGGCGACCTCTTCGCGCTTATCAGGATAAAAATCTGTGCGCCCCACATCACCGACAAATAGCGCATCACCAGTAAATACGCCCACAGCCTTGGTAGGATAAGCGCTATCAAACATCACATAGGCCAGGTGATCAAAGGTATGACCAGGAGTCTCTAGCACTTGTATCTCAAGCTGACCAATCGCAAAACAGTCGCCTTCCCGCGCCGTTTGTGCATAAACGACTTCACGCTCTGGATTAGGCCCGTGATAGACGCTTGCACCAGTAAGCTTTGCTAATATAGGCGCGCCTGAGACTAAGTCTTCGTTACGATGCGTTTCAAATATATGGGTAATCTTAAGCCCAGCGGCTCGTGCTTTTTCGATATAAATAGCGCAGTCGCGACGTGGATCAATCACTGCCGCTTGCCCGTTCGAGCCAAATAGATAGGATAGGTGCGAGAGCCCCGGGGTTTTTATTTTTTCAAACAGCATCGATATCTCCTTAAGCAATATAAATGATAACTACCTTTGAAGATAACACAGGAATTCAATCCTCATCAATATACAATAACATATATTAACATGCTATATATTATGTGACATTGAGGCTAAGTCTTAGTACTAAGCGGTAGTAGTACTAAGCGGTATCTTAGCTGCCTTGATTAAACCATTTTAGTCTTAGGCTTAAACCGCTTTATTTTTGGGCTCAGTACTTTTGACAGGACTAATAGTCACGCCGGTGAAGCCAAAGATGAGCGTCAATAATAACGATAGATAACAGAAAAAAGCATACGGCAGGTAATCAAGGACAGGCACCCCTAGAGCTTGACTAATAAACACGCCGCAGACGCTCCAAGGCACTAGCGGATTGATAACGGTACCGGCATCCTCAATGGTGCGAGAGAGGTTTTTGGGGTGCAAGTTTAAGCGCTCAAAGGTCGAGCGAAAAGACGTCCCTGAGATTAAAATACTCAAATATTGCTCGCCGATCAGTACGTTGATACTCAGCGCCGACATGGCAGCGGTAAATATCGCTCGTCCTGATGAGGTCAAAGACGCTTTGATTCCTGATAATAGCGCCGGCAGCACCCCTAGCGCTGTCAGCAGCCCGCCTAAACTCAGCGCCAATATTACAATCGTTTGGGTAAAGAACATACTTTGTACGCCGCCGCGTGAGAGCATGCCAGCAACCTCACCAAGCGCTAGCGACTCTGCAGGCGCGTAACCGCCAAACAGATAACCGCCAAGCTCCCCAAAGCTTGGTGCGCTATGCCAATAAGTAATCAGTAGCGCCACGCTGATCGTGCTAATAATCGTATAGATAGCATTAACACGAAAGACCGCCAGCCCAACTAAAGCGACAAAAGGCAATACTGCGTAGCTGTGCACTAGGCCGCTCTCAATCAGCTGCGCTTGTAGTAACGTCACTTGGCTCAGATTAGAGCCTGCCGTGTCTCCCGAGAAGAACCAAAACAACAGAACCGTCAACAACCACGCCGGTACGGTGGTGTACATCATATTACGAATGTGCTCGAACAGATCGATACCAACGACTGAGGAGGCAATCGTACAGGTATCAGACAAAGGTGACATCTTATCGCCAAAAAACGCCCCAGATACCACTGCCCCAGCAGCAATAGCGACATTGGCATCAAAAGCATGGCTCATACCAATAAACGCCACTCCTAAAGTCGCCGCAGTCGTTAAGCTACTGCCTAAAGTCACGCCAATAATTGAGGTTAAAACAAAAGCAGAGAGGTAATAAAACTCTGGCGATATCAGCTCAAAGCCATAATACATTAAGGTCGGTATCGCCCCCGACATCATCAAAGCCGCTATCATTAGACCGATAAAAAAGAACAAATAGATTGCACCGATACCACGCATGACACCTGAGGCCATTTGCGCTTGCATATCATCGAAGCTCAATCCTTTAAATAAGCCGATCGCTAATAAGACGCAAATAGCGAGTAGCAAAGATAGATGCGGCACCCAGCCAAACCCTATCATAGTCACGCCCATGATGGCGATGACGATAGCCGCTATCACAAAAGCCAGTTGGGTTGAGATGTGCGTCAATATTTTTGGTGACATTACCTATCCTTGACTAGCTAAACGTATCCGCTAGAAGCTTGCTATGAGGGTTGTTTTAAACAGACAAGTTTAATGAGTTATTAATGAGTTATGACAGCTGGCCAATATCGCTAAAGCCCTTGATGGTATCAGCCAAGCGGCTATTGCCAAGTAATCCAATTAACCGCTCAAGACAAGTTTTTAGTTAATGGTGTCATGACGAAAGGGTTTGCCCAATAAGCAAACCCCTTTTATTTATCATACAACACTCATCGAAAAAACTTGAAACGCTAAGCTCGGCCTAAGCCGCTGCCGTATTAGGTATAGGAAAGACTTGGTCATAGACCCAGTTAAATACAAAGGCATATATAAGATAAAAGGTCGCCATCGCAATATCCATCTTAAACGCTTCCCACAGGCTAATGTTTAGATATATCGCTATAAATGGCAGAAATAGTAACAGCAAACCGCCTTCGAATAAAATGGCATGCAGCACTCTTATTGGCACGGTTTTTTGTACCCTACCGCGCAGTTTTAGCATGGCCTTGTCGAATAAGATGTTATAAAAAAAGTTCCATACCGTCGCGACAAGAGAGCCTACTAGCGCTATAGCGCCCATCGTATGCAGCTCAAAGCCAAAGACCAAGCTTGCCAATGGCGCAAAGATGAGCAACCCGATAATCTCAAAGCTTAAAGTATGCCGAATACGGTCTTTTTTGGTACGCATAACGATCACTACCCCAAACAGTATTTAGCAAAACATCAGTCAATCATTATAAACGACGTCATCAGCGCTACCACATACGCTTTATCAGCTTATCCTTTTGGATAAATTGATGGTATAGCGCCGCGCCAATGTGAGCGGCAGTAAAGGCAAGAATCAGCGGCCAAATGATCTCTGTATGCCAATCATTAAAGGTGCGCGCCAAACCGCGATCTGGGGTAACGAACACCGGAATTTCGAACAAGCCAAACATATCAACGGCTCGGCCGCCATAAACAGACATCAACAGCCCGACTACCGGCATCGCTATCAGTAGCGCATAAAGTGCAAAGTGGGTGAACTTAGCAATGATATCTTGCCATTTTGGCATTGGCACGGCAGGTGGTGCTTTTGTGAATATTCGGCTAATCACTCGAGCCAGCATCCAAAACAATAAACTTAACCCAAATGCTTTATGCAAACCGATATAAAACGAGTCATCAGTATTGTCATAAAGAAACATCAGCGCCCACGTCACTAATAATAGCAGCGCGCTTATCCAATGAAAAACACGGCTGATCATAGGCCATTTGTTTAGCGGCGCTACCCTAGGTTGAACTTGATTCATATGTCACCTTTAAATAAAAAAGCATTACTTTTTAGCCAAACATAACTGCTCTATTTAGCTTTTTTGTGCTTGCAGTCTGTTGCCAATAAAGAAATACTTGTGAGCTAAATACTTATGAGTTAAATACTTATGAGTTAAATACTAGGGGCTATCCTAGCCGCTCGATAATAAAACCTTATAAATAGTAGCACTTATGATAGCAAATCTGCGTGCAAATGACTGCTATTGGCTCGTTTCGCTACCATTTAATAGCGTCCAGCAGTGAACAGTCCGTCAAAGGTTTTATACTACAGGCATATAAAGTAGATGATCTTAATAAGTATAAACCGGCAGTCTTGAAAACGAGTCGTATCGTTCGCAGTTATATAGTCAGCAGCTAATAAAGTAAAAAATATAAGGATAACTGATGAATACTACTAATAAGCCTCTTCGAATCGATATTGTCTCAGACGTGGTCTGTCCTTGGTGCGTGGTCGGCTATAAACAACTAGCAGAAGCCCTAAAGCAGACTGATACCGACTATGAAATTCATTGGCATCCGTTTGAGCTGAACCCTAACATGCCAAGTGAGGGACAAAATATGCGTGAGCATATCATAGAAAAATACGGCTCAACTCCGCAAGAGTCAGACGCTAGCCGCGCTAGAATCACAGAAGCGGGCGCTGAGGTCGGCTTTGACTTTAACTTCACTGACGAGCTGCGTATGCATAATACTTTTAATCTGCATCAGTTACTGCATTGGGCACAAACGCAAGGAAAAATGCATGAGCTAAAGCAAGCACTGTTTACCGCGCACTTCACCGATGGGCGTAATCTTTCTGATGATGAGGTGCTCGCTGATATAGCGGCAGAGACTGGTCTTAATCGCGTAGAAGCGTTAGAGGTACTAGCAGATCAGCGCTTTGCGCCTGATGTGCGCGAGATAGAGCAGCATTGGCAGCGCCAAGGGGTGCAAGGCGTACCCGCTATTGTCTTCAACGAGCGGCATCTGGTCAGTGGCGCGCAAGGGGTTGAGAATTTTACTAGTATCCTTAAGCAATTAGCGGATATGCCAGACTAGTGGCTTTAGATACCCTTAAGAGATAAACCTTAAATACCTGCTTATTTCTCACTATTATGCTGAGAATAAAGCAGGTTTTTTTGAATAAAAAAGCCGTTAAGCTTGGTTTAACTCAAGCTTTAGCTTCTTGGCGGCATCGATAATTTGTTTTCTTGTGGCTTTGATAGCACCATTAGCCAAAGCAGCCTCGCGCATCTGCACGGTGATATCATAATGCGGATAGCTAGCATTGCGATGGAAAAGGCGCGGATCAATCTCGATGAGCGTAGCAAACTCATGCAGCTCTTGTAGACTATCGGCTAGCATATGGCACCACTGATAACCTCTAAACTCAATCTTCACAAAATCTACATAAACCGCCAATCTCATAGCTCCTTACTTAATACAACCTCGCGATATAACCTCAGTAGCGAAGTTATATTTACTTCAATGCGGCACTGACTTTGGCTAGCATTGGCGGTATATCATGCTTATCTGTCATGACTTCGAGCATAATAAGCTTGTCAGTAGTCGCCATTGCCGTGTTCAGTGCTTCTTTAAGCTCGCCTGCGGTAGTCGCTTTCAGTGATAAGCTATTATCTGCATTACCGCCGAATGTTTTCGGTATCAGCTGCCAGTCACAGGTAGGAATATCATTATAACGAGCATTTTCGCCATGAATCGCGCGCTCGACGGTATAACCGCTATTATTAATGAGTACGATAATAGAGTTAGTGCGCTGCTGCAGCATTATTGCTATCTCTTGAATCGTGAGCAGTGCTGAACCATCACCGATGAGCAGTACACTACGCTTGTTTTTTGAAGCGACACTAGCGCCTAAGCTGGCCGGTAGCGTATAACCAATCGAGCCCCATAAAGGCTGACCATAAAAAGTCACCCCTTCTGGCAAGCGCACTTCGCTAATACCAAAATAAGACGTTCCTTGATCAGCAAATACCACATTACCCGATTGTAAATGCTGAGCTACGATATGCCACAAGTCATCTTGACGAATCGCTTCATCATCGACGCCTTGTTGCTCAAAGGCATGCACCTCTGCGCTGAGAGGTTTTGGCGTAATCTCAATTCCAGAAGTCATGACATCATGCAAGGCTTGCAGTGAGTCTTTGAGCGCGATGGGTGCAAAGTTTTGGCCGCCGATACTAGCTCGCTCATAATGCAAATCGACCACTACCTCATCATCGATGTCTTGGCTGAACCCAGCAGTGGTCGTGTCAGTAAACTGCACGCCAATCTTGATCAGGCACTCACAGTTCTCTACCGCGTCTTTCACCACCGGCCGTGAAGCGTCGCCTGCATAAGTCCCCGCCCAGCGCTCGTCTTGCTCATCAAGCAAGGTCTTGCCCCAGGATAGCGTGGTATAAGGCACCTCAGTATCTGCAATTAAAGCTTTAAGCTCATTTTGCAGACCCAAGCGATGTACCATTAAATCAGCGATAATCGTAGTGGTCTTATTAGGTAAGAAGTCAATTAGGGACGCTTTAAAAGCTTCTAGCGCCGCTTGACTAGTCATGTCCTCTTGACTGTCATCGAGTTTAGTCGTCGGCGGATAAATAGGCAAAGCGGCGACATCAGGCGATAACATCAAGTAGCCCGGGCGATGCTTCTTGAGTACCATACGTATCACCCGATCAATCTCAGAAGCGGCATTCTCAGGCGTAATCTGAGCGCGAGCGACAGTGACCGGCTCAACCATTTTTATAAAATGGTTAAAAGTGCCATCTCCCAACGAATGATGCAGGCGGCGCTTGTCATGTTGCTGCTGCATAGTTGGGGTGCCAACCACTTGTAGCACTGGCGCATATTCAGCAAACGAGCCGGCGGTCGCATTGATAGCCGATAACTCGCCAACGCCAAAAGTTGTGACCAGTGCAGCAAACCCACGCTCTCGCGCATAACCATCAGCGGCGTAGCCGGCATTAAGCTCATTGGTATTACCTACCCAGCAAAGCTGATCAGATTCGATAATATTATCAAGATAAGCTAGATTATAGTCGCCTGGCACCCCAAAGACTTCGGTGGCACCGGCCTCAGCAATACGCTCAAATAGATAGTCAGCGATAGTGTAAGGTTCAGTCATGGTATTAGTTGTCATTGTTATAGTCCTTTACAGGTATTGATAGAAGTTTTAATAAAGTAAACTTATTTTTAACAGTTTCTTTTTTATTATCCCAACAAGCTATCATACTAGTGTCGCTACTGGCGCTTGGTTTTACAAAATTAGAACCTATGTTGTTTTATACCAAACTCACTATACACAGTCTCCCTTTTGCCACTTACCCGCCATATCACCCCTTGCACACTGGAGTTGTTCGCCATACTGGACAAAATTCCAAGTGGCATTTGATTTATCATCCTCTTCAAGCTTAAAACTCACCCGATATCTATGGCCGCTGATACTATCATCCATCAACCCTGTTTTTTGCATGATGACAACTGCCGTAGTGGGCTGTTCAGTGTTAGGGTAATAAAACACTTGCGCTAAATCATAGTCCTCATGCACGCTTCTCACCGGTAGATTAATCAAGGACAGCTTAGCTAAAGTACAATCGATGATCCCTTCAGCGACAGGACAGGGTGCTACCGCCTCTGAGACACCTCTACCATTAATACGGATACGCTTAAAGTTATCAGGATTGGCAACCAATTCTCGAGTGGCATAATCGGACGTATAGCCACTGCTCGCTTGAATAGTAGTACTAAAGATAAGGGCACTAAACGTTAATACTACAGCTCCCAGATATGTCCATAAATAACTAGCGGGATGGGTATTTGACATTGTGCTTGCAGCAAATAGTAAACGCATGACACTTTCCTTGAGACTATGACCCTTCTGATGACTGATAACTAACGGTTAGGCACTTATAAATTTAAGAATGACTCTATGATAAATATAGCAGAGTTGTAACGACCGTTGAAGGATAGACGTCTGATGTCTATAGGCTGATATCTGTACATGGCAATAGCTAAACGTACCTTAGGGCTAGATATCTCAAATAGCCACTACTACGTACGTATAGTATGATTTAATCATATCGCTTGGCACTGGGCTCTCTATTATACTAAATATGATGACTCATAAGCGAATATTTGCCACTCTGTCATTTTTTAGTTGACAGGATAAAAAAACCGCGTATAATACGCCTTCATCATCTGATGATAGTTAATCAAACGATGAATCAGCGGGATTAGCTCAGTGGTAGAGCACAACCTTGCCAAGGTTGGGGTCGAGAGTTCGAATCTCTTATCCCGCTCCAAATATCTAAAAAGCCTCACTTAATAGTGAGGCTTTTTTTTGTCCATTTTTCGGGGATTGTAGAGCATTTCTTCGAATATTTATTTTCTTATAGTTAAGTTTAACTACTCAATTAAAAAGCTCATTTTCGGTGCGGTGCCCATTTGGTGCCCAAACCGTGCCCTGCCCTAAAACTGCGAATACCGAATTGACCCCAACCTAAAAAATAATTGAGCAGAGTAAAACACTTAATATCGTCAAATTTTATGACTTTCAATACTCTGCTATCAACTCTTTTAATAAGCATTTTAACCTCCTTCTAAAATTACTCCTCACTAATCTCATCTTCTTCATAGAGGATAATATCTCCAGGCGTGCAATTTAAAAGCTTACACAGCTCATTTAGTGAATCGAAATCTATGCGAGTGACTTCGTTATTATACATTCGATATAGAGTAGACCTTCCTAGTTTAGTCATCCTATCAGCATCTGCCACACGAATGCCTTTTTGTGCAAATAAAACAGGTAAATTAAGCTTAATCATACATAAAATCCCTAAAGTGATAAAAAAGTGCTTGCAAGTGATAATATTTGCAGATAATATGTACTCATTAGTGATAACTAATCATTCACTAATAGTAAATTTATTTCACATGGAGAACTATTATGTCACAGACTTACCTCACTACTCAAGAATTGGCGGATCGTATCAAATACGATGCGCGCACTATCCGCAATCAACTCAAAGACACGGTTTTGATTGAGAATATTCACTATATACGTCCTTTCGGCGGTCGCAAGATTCTCTATGTATGGGAGCGTATCGAAGAGGATATGTGTAAGCCGGTTATGAGTGCTATCAATGGAATGTCTTTACAGTAAGTTTTACTTTCACATAAACAAGGAGCGAAATAATGGCCTCGATAAGAGCGAGACGTGGCAAGCTATTCGTAGATTTTCGATATATGAATATGCGTTGCCGTGAGACGACCAATCTCACAGACACTCCAGCTAATCGAAAGAAGCTGGCTAAAATCATCGAAAAAATGGAAGCAGAAATTACCCTAGGCATATTTGATTATGCAGCCTACTTCCCAAAGAGTGACCGTGCTAAAGAGATGACGGCACTGGCTGATAGAGCGGAAGCTTATATCAGTCGCAATCCAACCTTTAAGCAGTTTGCTGATATTTGGTATGAGGAGAAGAAGATTGAGTGGCGACCAAGTTATCAATATAAGGTACAGACGATTCTTGATAAGTATCTGTTGCCTGAGTTTGGTGGCAAAGCGGTTCATGCCATAAAAAAAACAGACTTGCTGGCTTTTCGTAGCGCCCTCGCCAAAGTTCGCTACGGTAAAGATGCCCAGTCAAGTCTGTCTGTAGCACGGATCAACGAGATCATGGTACCACTACGTATGATACTACAAGAGGCGGCTGATCGCTATGAGTTTCAGATGCCTTATAAGAACATCAAGACGCTCAAGCAATCTCGGCCTGATGTGAATCCGTTTACGCTAACAGAGGTATGGCTATTCTTAAAGCATGTTCGCGCTGACTATAAGGCCTATTATACGACTCGGTTCTTCACAGGGATGCGTACCAGCGAGATTGATGGACTAAAATGGGACTGCGTTGATTTTGATCGGCGTGAGATTCGTATTCGCGGTGCATTAGTCAATGGTGAGATGGGTCCGACAAAGACGCTTGGCTCGCAGCGTGAGATTGCAATGTCGCAGTTAGTATATAACGCACTGCAAGATCAAAAGTCTGTCACCTATGGCAAGTCGGAGTTTGTATTTTGCAACTCACAAGGCAATCCTTTGGAATATCGCAATGTGAATCGTCGGATATGGAAACCCACCCTTGCCCTACTCGGCCTTAAACACCGGCGGGCTTATCAGACTCGGCATACGGCAGCAACGCTTTGGCTTGCTGCAGGTGAAAACCCTGAGTGGATAGCACGGCAAATGGGTCACAGTAGTACGGAGATGCTGTTTCGGGTGTATAGCCGCTATGTGCCTGATATTACCCGACAGGATGGCTCTGCAATAGACACTCTACTACTGGCTAGTAAAGAGCGGTTAATAGGAGACTCGAGTCATTCTAAAGCAAAGATGGTAGAACTTATCTCTGACGCTAAAGCAGACAAGGAGACGTCGCAATGAAAAGTATCAATTATGACAAGCTGTTTGGTGAATTTAAGCGAGATGGTGCGATCAGTAAGGATGCTAATGAGATTGCTAATACGCTCATTCGTGATTTATACATTCGGTCAGGTACAGGTTTAGCACGCTTCTTAGGAGTGAAATCTTGTTTTGACAATCATATGGCACTGCGAGTATGGGTACAGCAGCGTTTGGATGCCAATCCTGATTATCTTGTTAATGAGATGTGTCAGCAGCTGCAGAGCGAGCTTTATAGGCTTCTACCGCAAACGGCCTATGGCTCTTAAGGAGAATATCATGAGTGTAAAACTTCAACCTAATATGACGCAGAATGCCTATGATATTAAAATATGCGAGGATTACTGGGCCTTTGCAAATCAAGGTGGCTACATTAAACACGTCAATACACTTTGTGAGAAGTATAATATTAGCTCGCAATTACTGTTTGAGACTATAGCTCAGTGTTTTGCATATTTAGATGATGTTCGCTGTGAGTACTGTTGCACTGTTTGTCCTTTAGAAGTGCCAGCAGATATTCCTTATATGCGCTCAAAAGAGCGTTGGTGCTGTGAGGTATGTGAGCATGCTTTATGGCGGACAGATCGAGACCATCCCAGATTCTGTGTAACTGCCATTTAGATTAAATGCTTACTAATACGATCATCCAACATAATCATGAAACGATTAAGAGCAGCCGTCCAGTGTTGACTCGGCATCGACCACTTTTTAGATGCCTGCTGGCTGGCTAAATACACCACTTTAAATGCAGCCTGATCAGATGAGAACACCTTACGCTTATTCACCGCCGTCCGAATCACGCTGTTTAGTGACTCTATCGCATTGGTGGTGTAAATGACTTTTCTGATGTCTTTAGGGTACTCAAAGAACGCCGTTAAGCCCTCCCAGTTATTGCGCCACGACTTAACTACGTGCGGGTACTGTGTACCCCAAGTCTCATCGAACCTCTCAAGGTTAGCTTGTGCAAGCTCTATAGTATTAGCATCGTAGATGGCTTTTAAATCAGCGGCTACCGCCCTTTTATCCGTCCACGGTACGAACTTCATTGAATAGCGCACCATATGCACGATACACAGCTGAACCTTGGCTTTGGGGTAAACGGTGTTGATGGCATCAGGAAAGCCCTTTAGACCGTCAACACAAGCGATTAAGATGTCTTGTACCCCACGGTTTTGTAGCTCAGTGAGAACGCCTAGCCAGAACTTAGCGCCTTCACTCTCTGAGAGCCACATGCCAAGCAGCTCTTTTTTACCATCAAGTCCCACACCCAGCGCCAAATAGATCGCCTTGTTGATGATCTGCTTGTCTTGACGTACTTTAACGACAATGCAGTCTAAGTAGACGATAGGATAGACACTGCTCAGTGGCCGGTTCTGCCATGCAGTAATGTCCTCTAAGATGTTGTCAGTGACTCTTGCAACCAAGCTACTTGAGATATCGACATCGTAGAGCTCTTTAATGCTCTCTACGATCTCAGTGGTGGTTTGACCCTTGGCGTATGAGCGAGGATCAGCAAGTGTCTGGGAGACACTTGCCCGAAGCGCAAGACGTAAGGCTATGCCTGTAGTGAAATATGATTTTATCATCGAGACCTGAGATACGGGTTTGATGCTTACGTACTAATGCAGGCTCAAAGCTGCTATCACGGTCTCTTGGGGTAGATATCTCAAGATCGCCTGTGTCACTGCGGACGGTCTTTTTAGTGTGGCCGTTGCGCTTGTTAGGCTTATCCGCCTTTTCATGCTTGGGGTAGCCGAGATGGTCTTCCATCTCAGCTTCTAGTGCAGTGTCGATAAAAGATTGCATGAGCTGCTTTTGGAAGTCTTTAATGTCATCGAAGCTTTTCATGCTACCAGCCATCTGCTGGGCCAGTTTTTTAATGTCAGATTGAGTCGTCATTGCTTATTCTCCGGTTAGGGGATTATAAGCAGTTACACAAAGTTTGGGAAACTCCCCATCGAGTTGATATTTCATGACTGTATTCGCTAGTAATTAAGGCTATTCATTTATTAGATGATTATCTTTTAAAACCTGAAACACTGTATCCATTTCCTCTAGAATTTTATCAGCCATAGTGCCATTATTTATCATCAGCCATGCTTCACTTGAACCTTTCCAGTCTTGAGGAGAGAAGTAATAACCTGCAGGCCAAAGCGGTGAGCTCCAAATTTTTTTATCCGGAAAGGCTTCAGTGAACACTGTTTTCATTTTTTCAGCATGTTTATGTGCACTGTGATCATCTCTTGAATCAAACTTAAACCCTAGACACGGATAGTTAAAGTTAGCACTCTGAAACTCAAAACAAATATAACCCTTATCAAACTTCGCACTTGTAAATTCGATTCTCTCATAGTTCTTTCCATCACCAAAATAACTTATATCTAGTTCATAATCAGTTTTTTTAGACTTTTTAATTAAGTCAGCTTTTAGCTTCTTTATTAACTCTTTTTTCATTTCATCAACTGCGTTATACACTTTAATGCTAGCATCAATAGACTCTGGACTCTGTTTAATGACCTCCAAAACCGCATTACTTTCGCTCATATCATCAACTCCCATAAATTGCTTTTGAATAAACTTGATCAACTGCGCCAAGAACTCTGTTACGCTGTGATTTTGACACTCAACTTGGCAAGATTTTAGCCAGTCTAATAAGTCGCTAAATTTAAGCGCACTAAACTGGTTGTCCTCTTTTAAGCCTCTTAAATCTTCAGGCTTTATACTAGACCTCTTGCAAAAGTCATAATTTAAGCTCGGAATTAATGATACCAGCAAACAGCTTCATTCTAAGATCATAGCGCTGACGACGGTTGCGATATTTATGAGCCACGATTTTAAACAACTTGATTAAGCCTATTTTGTGCTCAACCACAATACGGAACTTTGCCAGATAGTGATTGGCCTGTTTGCATATCTCTAATAACTGACCACCACGAGGTTTCTTAAATGGCGTGAAAGTTTGCTCATGTAACTTTGCTAACCCTTGATAACCACTATCGGCTAGTAGCTTGGCGTCACAAGGTAACCAGTCAGGACAAGTATCTTTATACAGCTTAAAATCGTGGATTGACCCTTTACAGGTTTGCACATCAAGTATCAAACCAGTTTGCCAATGAACGATAACCTGCGCTTTTAAGGTGTGTTGTTTTTTCTTACCGCTGTAGTAGTCTCTTTGGTTTTTTTTGGACGCTCAATAGGGGTTTCGGTAGCATCAACAATGACGACTGACCAATTGATGTCGTCATCGACACGACTAGGCAGCTTTTTAGGTAATTCAAACTTGCCAGAGTCAATCAGTGTGTCTTCTACTTTACGAATGATACGGCTAGCAGAAGACTCATGAATACCAAAGTCCATACTGATATGATAAAGCGTGCGGTATTCACGCCAATAAGTCAGGGCTAGTAGTATCTGCTCCTTAAGACTGAGCACACTTGGTCTACCTGATTTGGTCTTAGATGCTTCATGCTCTTGCATGGCATCAAGCATGTCATAAAAGGTGGCTTTATGAATGCCAGTGTAGCGTTTAAAACCAGCGTCACTTTGTTTGAGTAGCTTATCTATGTTTGGCATGGTTCTTAGACAACGATGAATGTTCTTCTTATTTTAATTCCCTCTGCTACTTTTGCAAGAGGTCTA